>JAFGQJ010000222.1 GCA_016935715.1 Spirochaetales bacterium | reverse complement strand
TATCGCAAACCGACGGATTCTCTTCATGGACCAGGCAACCGCCCAATTTCTCGGTCAGATGCGGGATATGATGGAGCTGCTGGCCTATGAGGTCGCCGGCCTGGTCACGATCGGATACGATGTACCTGCCATAGCCAGTGATTTCACTCGGGTTTTCATCGAAACCGTGCCCTCCCGTGCCGACATCTACATCAACGGCATCCGCAAGGGGATCAGCCCCGACGTGATCGACCGCGTCCCTGTAGGCCGGATCGAAGTTTCCGCACAGTACGGCAATTTCTATGGCGAGCAGACTCTGGAGGTTTCCAGGGAAACCCAGCGGATCCTGATCGAGTGCGCGGAGGCCTACGGAACCCTCTCCATCAAGGCAGATGAAAACCTGGACGTGTACCTTGACGGCCGCTGGCTGGGCAAGGTCGGGGGGGGCCGGTTTGCGAACCTTCCAATCGGCATCCACAATCTGGAACTGAAGGGTGAGGGGTTGTACTGGCAGGACGAGGTGCTCATCAACAGAAACGAGCAGACTCTGGTCGAAATCCAGCCTCGGGAGTACGGAAGCATCGAGTATGGCATCCCTGAAGGCGCGATCGCTGAAGTCTCCGGCGAACTGTTCCGGGAAGTCGTCAAAGGATACGGCACTCTCGCTGTGCCGGTGGGCCAGTACTCGGTTGTCGTATCCGGGAAGAACTACGAGAAGCACGCGGATATCCCCCTGTCGGTGGCCCGGGGAGCGAGGGTTCCGCTTGCGCCCGATCTGCTGTACACCAGGGAATACGTATACCAGCTGTTCGCAGAGCGGATCAAGGAATCCGAGCGGATCAGCGAGTACGGGTACAGGGTCACCAATATCGATCTGCGGAAGCTGGGGGACCTGAAGAGCGACCTGGAGCAGTCCAGGCACCGTTTCCCCGACCTGATGGCGCGGGTGGATGACCTGATCGAGAAGGCGGAAAGCATCATCGGCGTCGGGGCGCTGCCGCCCCGGGAGACGGTCACGCAGGATGCAGCGGCCGGCAGCACTGCGCAGCTGAACGTCCTCCTTGCCCGCAAGCAGGAGCTGCAGTTACAGCTGGAGGCCAGCCGCCTGGTTCGCAAGAGAAGGGTAGTCCGAGGCTGGATCTCATTCGGGGCCGGCGTGGCCGGTGCGGGCCTGGCGGGCCTCAGTGCCTACCTGTACGACGAAAACTACAAAGCCCACGAGGAAGCGTTCAAGGATGGACTGTTTGACAAGTCAGAGCACTACAAGCAACTCGCTCAATTCTGGAAGATATCGACATTCGTCGCCGCGGGCGCAGGCGGATTGTCCCTTCTGACCTCGTCTATATTCTGGTTGTCAGGCCCTTCGACCAGAAACATCGCGGACGAGTTGAAGTTTGTTGAAAGCCAGATCGAAATCCTGGCGGATGAGCGGTGATCACCTTGGAACAGCTCGATTTCGCAGCTAGTACAAAAGTATTATCCTTTTAACAGTTTCTACTACCGTGTAACTACACTCATTCGCTTCACATTAATCTTAAATTAAGAAAAAAATACTACTACCGTAGGATTGTGATTCCTGAAGCTCTGTCCTAAAGTTCTGTGTATAGTCAGGTACACTTAGGAGGTTAATGATGAAAAAGTTTTTGCTACTGGTCCTGTTGGCGCCAGTGCTCTTCCTGGGCTGCAATTTCTTCACGAGAGATTTCTACTCGCCGGGAGATAGCGGCGATCCGACCAAAGGCTCCGTCATCCTCATCTTGAACGGAGATTCCATTCCGACAAAGACGATCGCTCCCAACGTGGACATGGACGTGGATTACTACGACGCGAAACTCTACGCTCCCGGCGCCACTCCTGGTACTGATAATCCGATCAATTCCCAAATAATTGTCGTGCCCGTTTCAAATATAACGCTCGGGATGTATGAGTTTACTGGTTTAGAGCAAGCCAATGGTTATTCTGTGACAGTGGAAGCTTTCAATTACGGAATAAATACGGTGTATGGGGGAGGCGACGACGTTCTCATAGGTGCGATCGATGGTGACATTACTGATCCTCTTGCTCAAGCATTTTTTAACATCACTGCAGGTCTGTCGACTCCTCTTCTTGTTGATGTTTATCCGATCGACGGATTAGGAGATTTAAAACTAACAATCACCTGGCCTGACGAGGTGGGTGCTTATGAAGAGCTTACAACAACTCTTGGGGGTCTAGATATTCCATATACCGATTCGCGATGGACTACTAGTGATACATACGTTGAGGGCGAGGAGACTCGACAAATACGAGTGTTTGAAGAAGACAACAGGGGTGAGGGCTATTACACCCTAGTACTACAGCTCTACGAATGGGATTCGACACATACAATACAGGGAAACCTTCTTTGGGGATGGGTAGAAGCTGTTCGGATAATCGCCGTACCAACTGAGGACGTATTGACGGAAGGAGTATTCAACCTAACCTCGTTAAATGGCGGAGCAGGCGCAGTCGGCTTGAAGGCTTTTATGCAGGTAGAGATTTCATTCACGGCAACGGATATAGTTGATGGTCCCACACCTCTTACTATAAACGAGGCAGGTGATTACCCCATTATTGCCGCCAGTTTTCCTTCAAGTGATGGCCTGATAGTAACTGCGTTGACTGATCCGGCTGATCCCGGTAGCGGTGCATATGAATATAGCTGGTATCTAAACGGTACGGAATTAACGGAAGATGTCGCTGGTGTAGTGAGTGGAGTGGGCACGTCTGTACTCACGTTAAATGAGAACAGCACATTACTCACCTCGCAAACACACAACTTGAGTCTTATTGTTAAGACATCGCCGGGCACAGCATACGA
Organism: Spirochaetales bacterium; assembly: GCA_016935715.1. Taxonomy (GTDB): domain Bacteria; phylum Spirochaetota; class Spirochaetia; order SZUA-6; family DRHE01; genus JAFGQJ01. The sequence continues at coordinate 5,845 of JAFGQJ010000222.1, read as the reverse complement.
GACTCTCAGTTCCAACACGATCATATTTACCGTGGACTAGCTGAAGTTTCATGTTGGTTTGCAGAGTTACAGGCCCCTCTATCGAGGGGCCTTCTCTATCTGCTATACCAAGACCCGATCCCCGGGAGATATTCCGGGGATGCGACATGATGTCGATTCTATACGTCTAGGAGCAGCGCAAAAACGAACGTACCTGCCGATCGATATGAAACTGTTGCTGGCTTTACCAATTCTTCTTCTCGCTGTTTCCTTCCCTTTATTCGGACAGGAAACCGAGCCATCCGCCCAGCGCATCATCGGCGCCGAGCCCCAGGCGTTCTTCGACAGCCGGACCCTGCTGGCCGTAACCAATCCTGACTACCCCGTCAGCCCGGGGGACGTCTATACGCTGACCTACAACCGGGAGCCGACCACGGTGATCCAGTACCTGATCGTGGAGCCGGATATGACCGTGGATCTGTCGATCTTCGGGGTGGAGAATGCATCCGGACAGACCTTCATCGAGTTCAGGAGGTTGGTGGAGTCCAAGGTTCGGACCGCCTACCCCAAGAGCCTGCCGCGGATCACCATACGCTCCACCGGTGTCTTCGAGGTCCTGCTCAAGGGCGAGGTGCAGCGCACCGGCTACAAGCTGGCCTGGGGCCTGACCCGGCTCAGCGAGATCGTCAGGGAGAACCTGACGCCCTACTCCTCTATCCGGAACGTCCGGATCATATCCGCCGGCGGAAAGAGCCGGTCCTACGACCTGTATCGCGCCGCCCGCGCCGGAGAGAAGGAGCAGGATCCCTTCGTGCGGCCCAGAGACACGATCATCCTGACCAAGTACGACCGCCAGATCGAGCTGGCCGGGGAGGTGGAAAGGCCGGGCACGTACCAGCTGCTCTGGGGTGAGCAGCTGGAGAAGGCGATCGGGTACTATGGCAGCGGATTGACTCCAACCGCTGATCTGTCGCGCGTAGAGCTCAACCAGTACAACCCCAACGAGAAGATCCAGCTCATCAGGTACGTCGACATCACCGACGGCTACGATGCCTCCATCGTCCTCGAAAATGGGGATTCCATCTACGTGCCCTCGAAGACCGAGCTTTTACCTATAGTCTATTTCGAGGGAGCCATCGTTCCCGAAGGGGCGAATCCCCAGGAAAAGTACGTCATCTACAGGCAGAAGCACACGATGAGGCGGGGGGAAACGCTGTACACTGCTCTTCGAAGCGTAGTTCTGTCTCCCCAGGCGGATCTGCCGGCCTGCTACATCAAGCGCAAGGGGGACAAGATCTTCATCGACCTGGACGACTACCTGTACAACTACGACCCCAGGAAAGATTTGGTGCTGCAGCCGTTGGATTGCATCGTGATCCCCTATATCAGATAATCCGAGCGGAGGAACCTCATGAGGCTGATGTCCGTACAGCTTTCCGACTACAAATGCATCCGTGAAACCTGCGGATTCGACGTCTCCGACATCACCTGCCTGGTGGGGAAAAACGAATCCGGCAAGACCGCGATCCTGGAAGCCCTGTACCGGCTGAACCCGGTCGTACCGCAGCACGGGAATTTCAACGTGGACGACGACTTTCCCCGGATCGACGTGGAGGACTACAGGCTGGACGTAGCGCAGGGCGGCAGGGAGCCGGCCATCGTGACCCGGGCCGTCTTCTCCCTGGAAAAGGGGGATCTCCTGGAGATCGAGGCGGATTTCCCCGGAGTCATCGCCCATCCCGAGCTCATGCTGTCCAAGGGATACGCCAACGAGCTCTTCGCCGAGCTTACAGTCAACGAAGAAATCGTGGTGGAGGGACTCCTGAAGAAAGCCCGACTGGGTCCCCAGGTACTGAAGTCCCTGGTCCGCTGCGCAACCGTGCATGAGCTGGCGGAGGCATTGAAAGCCCACAGTAAAGAGGAAGCGGCGGGGAAGCTCCTGGAATCGATCGGAGCGATCCTGGAAAAGGGACTACTCCAATACCTGTACGAGACGTACATCGAGCCGAAAGTGCCGAAGTTCCTCTACTTCGACGAGTTCTACCAGATGAAGGGGCACGTGAACATCCAGGCCCTGATCGAACGCAGGCAGAAGGGCGAGCTGCTGGACTCCGACTACCCCCTGCTGGGCCTGATCGATCTGGCCCGCCTGAACCTGGAGGAGATCAGCAATCCCCGGCGGGCTCTGGAGAGGGACAACAGGCTTGAGGGAGCCTCCAACCACCTGACCCGCAGCCTCATGAAATACTGGTCGCAGAACAAAGACCTGGAGCTGCGTTTCGACATCCGCCCCGGACTGCTCGAGGATCCGGAAGGCATGCAGAGCGGTACCAATCTCTGGGGTCACGTCTACAACTCCAAACAGAAGGTAAGCACCCTCTTAGGCCGCAGGTCCAGGGGATTCGTGTGGTTCTTCTCATTCCTGGCCTGGTTCAGCCAGCAGAAGCGAAAGAAGATCCCCCTGATCCTCCTGCTGGATGAGCCTTCGCTGTTTCTGCACGGCAGCGCTCAAGCTGACCTTCTGCGCTTCCTGGAGGACGAGTGTGCCGAGGGACTCCAGGTCATCTATTCGACCCAATCCCCCTACATGGTGGATTCGCGGCACATGGAGCGCGTGCGGATCGTCGAAGACAGGAGCACGGAAGCGGAGCAGCTGTCTGCTACCTCCCGGGAGGGCACACAGGTGTTCACCGATCCATCGCAAACCGCGAAAGAGAGCATCCTTGCACTGGAGGGGGCCCTGGCCTACTCCCTGTCTCAGAACCTGTTTCCCCATCCCTGTCGGCTCCTGGTGGAAGGGGCGCACGACCTGCTTTACCTGCGGACCGTGTCCGCGCTGCTCGTCCGCAGCGGCGGCAAGGGACTCGATCCCCGCTGGACCATCATTCCAATGGGCGGATCCATGAACGCAGCTCTCTTCGCCACTCTGGCCGGGGACCATGCATCGCAGAAGCAGGCGTATCTGCTTGGGCGGCGCACGGATCTGGCGGGCAGGCTACCGAATCAAAATCGTGTCTTTGCCTACGAGACATTCGCCGCCGACGGGGCGGCCGGCATCGAGGATCTATTCGAGGAGGATTTCTACCTGGAGCTCGTAAACAGGAGCTATGCGGATGCGCTGAGCAGGCCGCTGTCCAGAAAGCACCTGGGCGGACCGGGACTGGGTATCGCACGGAAGGTGTCTGCGGTGATACAATCAGCGTTCCAGGACGGGAGCGTGCGGTTCGACCGTCTCGCCCCGGCTGCACATTTCGCGGCGCACGGTGAGGAGCTCCAGGGAGCGCTGTCGCCGGAGAGCAGGCAGCGCTTCGAGAGATTGTTCGCCGCGCTGAACGCGATCCTTGGATGAGGCGAAAGGAACTGCTCGACGAAACCGAGGCGATGGATTGTGACAGGTATCATCTTCTCGTTGGTCGTGGCCACTGCCGGCTGCAACTGGCTGGCGCGCATCACCTTCGGCGAAACCATGCAGATCCTCCACAAATCCAGGGAGCTCACCCTGGCCTGGGACCCGCCCTCCAGTGACCTTCCCGGCCGGACGACCGAGGTATCCGCGTACCAGATCTACTGCCGGGAGCACGGCACCTCCTACTGGCGGTTGCTCGCAGAGATACCCGCATCCCGGCATCCGGAGTACACGATCGACCATGAACGTGTGGGCAGCGGCCTGTTCGACTTCGCGGTTCGCGCCATTTCCGTGGAAGGCAGCGCATCCCCGCTTCATTCCTCCCTCGACAGCAACGCCGATCCGGTTTCCGGATGGTACGTCCTCTGGATCGGCCCCGAATGAACTCGACAACGCAACACGGCAAGGCTATCCGCCGACCAGGAGGTATTTCGTGACCACGATCAAGACCAAGGTACTGCTGATGCTTCTCATTCTCACCTGCTTGGCCTGCGCCGGTGCTTTTGCCGCAGAACGTACCAGCATCTGGAAAGGCATCCAGCCGGAGCCCGGGCCGCGGGATCTCGGGATCATCTTCAACACCAGCGACCTCCTCCTGGATCTAGAGGGATATAACAAGGTGGGAATCGGAGCCAAAATCGGTGACAAAGACGATTGGATGATGCGCGGAATGGCGGATCTGCTTCTGAACAACACGACGTTTTCATTCGATTTGGGGATGGTAATGGAAAAGCACCTGTGGCCCGGTCCCGCATCGGTGTACTGGGGGCCTTCTGCGGCGATAGGCTTCTCCTCCCTGACTTTCAACAAGATCGATGACGACAACTGGAGCAAAACCAATCAGCTGCCCCTCTCCGTGGGATGCGTGCTCGGGGTCGAAGTGTTCGTATTCCAGTTCCTGTCGGTCTTCGTGGAGTATGAAGCAGCGCTGCAACTGCGGCCCAGCGTTACCAAGGTCAGTACGGACGGAACGGTAACCTCGAGCAGAGACTTCACGTACCAGTTCGACATGGACATGGGCAACAATTCGATGTTCGGGATTGTTATCTATCTGATGCGGAGAGATGATTCTTCCAGGCGTGATTCAGCGGAGCAGGAATAGGATCAGCAGAAACAGGTAGTAGCCGGCCGCTGCCACCAGAGAAAACAGGAAAATGCCCTTCTTGACCTTCTCTTTTGCCGACAGCTTGCGTCCCCGCAGGCCGAAGGGCTCGTATTGCAGCGCTTCGTGGACGGCCGTGTCCAGCCGCGCCGTATAGCTCGTTCTCAGTACCCGATCTGCACCCATACCCCCCTTATCGGAGAGCGTTGGCATAAAATTCGATAATTATTCGACGATTATTCGAAATCTTTGACGAAAAAAACGAATTTTCCCCCTTCAGCACACACCGCGCCGCAATGATTGGGATCGAGCTCCAGGTCCTGGATGCACCAGGATGCTGCCGGCTTTTTCCCGGTTGATTCATCCCCTGCAAGACCGCTGAGACTGGTGCTCCCACCGGGCGCATACACGGGAATCCGGATCCCGGTCAGGGCGGCCTCCAGGTTCAATCCCTGTGCCTTGGCAGCTGCTTCCCGCCTCGTCCACAAAGTGAAAAAGGCGCGGGGCTGCTGTTCTCCGGGAGCGCCGTGGATGAAATCGAGCTCTTCGGCAGTGAAAAACCGGTTCAGAATCGAATCCAGGTTCTGCATATGCCGCACCTTTTCCACGTCAACGCCAACCGCTTTCCCCGCAGTAACCGCGATCACGGCCAGATCTTCGCAGTGAGAGAGATTGAAGGCGAGCGTGTCGGAAGAGTTGACCAGAAACGGCTTGCCGTAGCGGCCGGTTCCAAACCGCAGCTCTCCCGGTGGCTTTCCGCAGTAGCCGGCCAGGATCGTCCGCAGAGCACCGCGGGTACGGATGTACCGGCGGCGCAGGTGCTCGAAGCGGAACTCTTCCATTCGTTGTTTTTCGTCATCACTCAGCAGCCGTTCGAGGCGTTCCTGAGCGCTCTCCCGCGGCGCCAGAGGCACCGTCCAGACGTGTATTTCCTCTGGATTGGAGAAATGGTTTTTATGGAATTGCATCTGTACGAACTGTTATTTCTGCGTGTACGTATAGGTGTGACTGGTTGCTGCCCCGGCGAAGATGACTACGGCTTCCGCGATCCCCCATACCTGCTGCCCATCTCCGATCAGCTGCAAGATGACCAGGTAATACCCCGCATCTACCCCGTACAGGGAACAGGTACTGAAGTGGTATGCACCATCCTCGTCTATTGGGCTGAAGGGAAGACTGCTCGATCCGCCCAGATCCGGAATCACACTGGCAACGATCTCTTCGGACGTAAAAAGCTGTTTTTTCCACTGGATCGTGATATTCAGATCGCCCGAGCCAACGGACGGGAGGATCATTATCTGCACCGTGGTGCTTTCCCCCGCTACTATATCGGCCGTAGCGTCCCCGTGGCCGACTTC
>JAFGQJ010000221.1 GCA_016935715.1 Spirochaetales bacterium | reverse complement strand
CGGCCACATGCGGGCGATGTGGTCGCACCAGCCCGCCGGACGCCCGGTAACCGGCACCACTTCGATCCCCGCCTCGTGAAGCCGCCATAGCGCTCCGTACGACTCGGAGGTCAAAAGCCCGTCTTCCGTGATGGTGTCGTCGATGTCGCAGAAGAGGATCTTCAGATTCCGGCACAGCTGCGCCGGGAGCTCGGCTATCGGTTTGGGATGGTGCGTGGTCATCAGGAAATCTCCTCGATCATCGTTGGAATCGTCGGCGGCTCCATACGGGGGCGGCCGGTTCTGCATTACGGGAGCGTGTTTGTTTTTTCGAGCCCCCTGCACGAAAAACCATCAGAAAAACGATCTTTGCCAGATAAACCAGGAGCAGGATCAGAACGCAGGGCAGAGGATTGACCGTGCGCCTCTGGAACACGAGATCCCCCCGCGGGGCAATGGGGAAGAACTCCCGGGCTGAAAGGTTGACCGGCAGGATGTCGCTGCCCCGCACATACACCAGAGAGGTGAGGCCGGATCGGTCCTCCGCTTCCTTCCAATCCCGCGACCCGGGAGGTCCGTCGCGGGAGAACTCGACGGGGTGATCGGACTCCAGGTAGCTCAGGTACACCAGGGGAGTCTGGTCGTCCCGGGTCCGTCCCGGATTCTGAAAGAACAGGCGGGTGGATTCTCCGAGCCGCTGCGGCAGCTTCCCCAGGCGAGCCGGCAGCTCGGCGTAGGCGGGCTGGGAGAAGGAGCGCTCCAGAGGATAGAGCAGCGGCAGGGTCCGTACGTTGCCGTCCGGGATCAGGGTAATGTATCTGTGCTTCTGTCTGCCCAGCGCGCGGATCTGCCCGGCCGGCACCCGCTGTGATTCGACCTGCAGAGCAAGATCGGCGATCAGGATGTTGGATTCCCCCACCTCGATCTGGGGCAGAACGTCCGCGATGATCCTGGAGTACGGTCCGGATGCGGTTACCGGCCGCCTGGGAACCTTCAGGTCGTAGATGTAGTCCAAACCCGGCCCCAGAATCCTGTACAGTCCCTCCTCTCTGATCTCGAGAAGGGAAAGATCACTGCCCGGGATGCTCTGCTCGGAGGCCTGGATCACCACGTAGCCGCCGCGCTGTTCCAGGTACCGCTGCACGGCGATCGGCTTCTCATAGTTGAACCGCTGCAGCAGCACCCGGAAGCCGGCGGCGGAAAAGTCGTAGTACACCGAGGCCGGATAGAAGAAGGACCGTTCGCCGGAGCCGACCTCCGTGACCTGAAGATTGGTGCTGTCTGCCGTGAAGCGGTCGGTGATGAACATCACCTGCCGATAGCCCCGGTCGAAAAGATCCTGGAGCGCCGCCGGGTCGGCGTTGAGAAAGGTGTGGCTCGCCCTCAGTCGATCCGCGTATGCTGCAATGATGCGCCTCCGCGCGGCCGCGTCGATGCCGGGAGCAAGCTCCGGCTCTTCGAGACGGAATACCCCGGTCGTCCCGCGTCGCTTGTCCCAGGCCAGGAGGAAGATGCGCTGCTTCTCCCGGCTCGTCTCTCCCGCAGTCGCCAGGAGGACCGCCCGCTCCAGCGCTGTTCGTCCGTCGGCGTCCTCCCGCAGCATCGAGTAGGAGCCGTCTATGCAGACCGCGGTCCGGTCGGGAGTAAAGCGGATGACCTGCGCCAGAAACAGAGCCAGGATCACGGCCAGGATCAGGTCGAAGAGAACATCGTGGTAGATCCTGAAGTTGCGCAGCAGGTAGTCCAGGAGCCTTTTTTCCTCGAAGGACCGCAGAAAGGTGTGGGAGTATACCACCCGCCTGCGTCTCCTCAGCCGCACGATCAGGATCAGCAGGATCGGTATCAGCAGAAGGAAGAAGTAGCCGAGAAAGCTAATCATAGAGGCTCTCGAGAAGCCGCCAGTAGAAGGGCACCCGATCGGCCGTCTTCTGGATGCGGTAGTAGTGATAACCCTCAACCCGCCTGTCGAAACGGGAGAGAAACTCCCGCTCCAGACGCAGCATCCTGCGCCGGCTGGACGGGTCGTGGGACAGGAGCAGGCGCTTCTCCAGCTCCCTGTCCTCGATCTCGATTTCGGCAAACGGGAGGTCCAGCTCTTCCACGGCGGTGTGGAAATGAAGTACGAAGCAGCGGCGGAACAGGGAGAGGGTCTGCGGGTGCAGGTTCCGGTCGAACAAGTCGGAAAACAGCAGGATCGTGCCGGGCTGGTAGCGGTTTCCCACGGATTTCAGCACCGAGACCAGGTCGGATTTCTGCCGGAAGGCCAGCCGCTCGAGAAAACCGAGGACCCGCGAGATGTTCTTGTGGCCCTTGACGTTCATGCAGGTGTCCACCACGCGATAGTCGAACGCGAGCAGGTTGATGGTGAAATGAAGCTTCAAAAAGATGTAGGCGATCGAGGCGATGAAGGTTTTATAGTATTCCAGATCGAAGATATTCAGGGAGGCGGAGGTGTCCACGAGGAGGAAAAAACGCTCGTTTTCCTCTTCGAAGAATTCCTTTATATACAAGCGATCGGTGCGCCCGTAGAGCTTCCAGTCGATCTGGCGAAAATCGTCGGAGGGCTGGTACTCCCGCAGGTTTTTCAGGTCGTAGGAGGTCCCCTTCTTCTTGAATATGGGGTTTTCACTCTTCACGTACACCGGGTACTTGGCCCGGATGCTCTTCTTGGAGAACAGGCGGCTCACCGCTTCGCACTGGCTGTCGATGGCTATCATGACCTGGGTCTGTACCTCCTCTCCAGATCCTGGAGGATCGTCTGCAGCAGTTTCGAGATCTCCACATCCTCAGCCTCGGCGTCGAAGTTCAGGATGATCCGGTGGTTCAGCACGTCACAGGCCAGCTCCTCGATATCCTCGAAGCTCACGTTGACCCGGTTCTCCAGCAGCGCTTTCCACTTGGCCGCCCGCAGCAGGTAGATGCCGGCTCGGGGAGAGGCCCCGTAGAGCACGTACCGCTTGATCTCCGGGATATTGGAGTGAAGCGGATGTGTGGAGACGACCAGGCGGGCGATGTAGTTCTTGATGTCATCGATGACGATCACCTCATTTTCAAGCTCCCGCAGCTCATTCCAAAGTTTGCCGGATTTCTTCTCCTGCGGATGCACGAGGCGATCAGGGAATTCGTTGGTGTTGATGATCTGCTTGAGCTGCAGAAAATCCGGGTAATGGAAGTACAGCTTCATGAGGAAGCGGTCGATCTGCGCCTCCGGCAGGGGATAGGTGCCCTCCAGCTCGATGGGATTCTGGGTGGCGATCACCATGAAGGGGGAGGGCAGGAGGTGCTCTTTGCCCAGAAAGGTGATGCGTTTTTCCTCCATGGCTTCGAGGAATGCCGATTGGGTCTTGGGCGTAGCCCGGTTGATCTCATCGCCCAGCACGATATTGGCGAAAATTGGACCCTTGAAGAATTCGTAGGTGCGGGAGCCGGCCTCCGATTGCTGCAGTATATTCGAGCCGATGATGTCCAGGGGCATCAGATCGGGGGTGAACTGGATCCGGGAGTAGGCCAGGTCGAGCAGCTCGGCGAAGGCCCTGACCATGCTGGTCTTGCCGACTCCCGGCGGACCTTCCAGCAGGATGTTGCCGCCGATCATCAGGGAGATGAACAGCCGCTTCACGATCTCGCTGCAGCCCACGATCCTCTGGTTCAGGAATTCGGAAAAATCACTGTAGTAGTGAAGGAGCCGGTTCAATTTGGATTCCAGCATGCCTGTCTACTCCTTGATCACAAATGTCGAGCCCAGCGCAATCTTCAGGCGCAGCCTCCAGTACAGGAGCAGGAGGATGACGACATTGACGATTCCGACCGGGTACACCGCAGCCCGGGGCAGGTCGAGCGACAGCCGGTTCAGTCCCAGATGGTAGAGAAAACCGAGGCCCAGGAACAACCCCACCCTGAGGATCCTTCCGGACAGGAAGCCGAGACAGTAGAGTAAAGCCGTATTGAGATGGATCGGGAAGGAGTAAAGCAGCCTCCCGTAGACCGAGCCGGTCGGGAAGCTGAGGAAGAACAGGATATTCTCGGCAATCCCGAAGGAGCCGATGCACAGAAACGCCGACGTGCTCAGCGCCACGGTCAGTGCTGCAGGCAACCGTGCCTCCGATCCGGAGGCGCTGCCGGAATCGTCGGGCTGCAGGAGCCTTCTCAGGACTGCAAACCGGGATACCGTTAGCGCGGCCAGGAACACGAGGATCTTCGCTCCTTCTTCGATCAGAACATTCACCTCCATCGAGCCTCGAACGAATCCCTCCAGGAGGCGGATGAGGAAAAACAGGCCCGCCCCGGCTGCAACCGCGGCAGCGGCTGCGAGCGCCGCCGCATGTGCCGATCCACCGGAGAATACCCTACAGCTGTTCATCGAGCAACTCCAGGTATCTCTCCCGTATGGTATCGAACAGCGGATCGAAGGTGATCCGCAGATCGTGGAGCCTGCCGAAATCTGAAAACAGGGCCTCCGCAAAACTCTGTCTGCCCCCTTCGCCCACGGCATCGGATGGATACAGCTGTTCGCTTCCCTCGGCGGCGAGCCTCTCAGGGATCGGGGTATACTCCTTCAACGGTGATTCCCTGAAGGTTCGACCCGCTTCGCCGGACCCCGCCTCCGCGCCCCTGCCCTCGGTGGCCGAATCCCGGCCCTCATCCCCGGCGATTCCGGAGGCGGTCTGTGCAGGGGTGTCCGCTTCCGCTGCCGGGAGCGGCTGCCTCCACCAGCTTTCACCCCGATCTGCCTGTTGTTCCTCCTGATCTCTCAAATCTCCCGGGCCCAGCCGCTCGATCCTCTCCGCGGCGACCAGGTTCTCATCCTCCAGCAGCTCCTGAAGCGCCTCATCCTCCGGGATCCCCTCCCCGCGCCGTTGCCCGGTTTCGCCCCCGACGGTCGGCCGGATCGGCTCGGCGGCGGCCGGCCCCCCCTCCGAGGCATCCTCCACGGGCAGCTCAGCCACCGCCTCCCCGAGGGAAGCGCGCTCGATCAGCCGGTTCTTGATGGTCCGCGCGGAAAAAACGGAGAAATCCCGGAAAGTTGCCAGGGAGATCAGCTGCAGCGCGATAAAGGCGGTCAGGCAGAGTCCGGCCAGGTAGAGGTTGCCCCGGCACAGTCGGAAGGGAAACGCTCCCTCCGTTGTTTTCCGTTCCAGGTATGACTGGACCCGCTCCCCCATGAAGGCGCGGTGCTGCTCCGACGGGCTGTGCAGGTACGATTCCACCAGGCAGTGCTCATCGAGCCGCCGCACCGCCCGCTGCAGCGAGGCCGTCTCCATCCGGTAGAACAGGAACAGGGGCAGCAGGGAGAGGCTGAAGAACAGCAGCAGGTGAAAGAGGAAGAGGGAAGAATCCGAGAGGATCATCACGGCGAGCAGGAGCATGTAGGCGGACAGGTTGACCAGCGCGTAGGTGATGAGCCGGTTGAACAGCCCGTTTCGCAGGTAGCGTTTGAGCAGATGCGTTATTCCGGCGCGGATTGTCGCCTCATCCATGGATCTTGCCCTTGCGGCGATACAACAGGAGCAGTCCCGTCAGGATTGTCGGAGAAAGGGAAAACAGCATGCTCTGCCCCATCAGCACGAACGTCCAGAGGAAGGCGACGGCGGCGGCGGCCAGAAGGCGCGCAGTCGGCGCTGCCGCTCCGGGTTTGTACGTTTCGATTATGGAGGATAGCAGAAAATACAGGAGAACAGCCAGGGCGCAGCGGGCAACCACCAGATAGGACTCCAGCACGGGCAATCCGCAGAAGCCGTGCAGGGTCGAAGCAAGGGCCGGAGTGGAGAGCAGCAGCAGGACGAGCACCTCGGACATGGCAAACGGCAGCAGGTAGACGAGCAGGAGATGGGCGAGCAGGACCGCGAGCACCAGCGGGTGCGGATCGCGGTCCTGCAGCGACGGCCACCAGTTCGGGAGGTAAAAAATCAACAGCAGGGCGGCAGGCGCCATGGCGGCCGCCCGTTCAATCCGGCTCATGGAGACTCCAGTATCGAAGCGGATTGACGTATACCAGCGCGTAGCCCTCCCCCCGTCTCTCTATCTCGGGGATCTGGTTGAATCTCACCGCAGCCGCGTCGCTGAACCCAGCCAGGGGGATTTCCCTGCCCGTGGACCGGTGCACGCCGTAGAGCAGGCTCCAGCCGGAGGGATCGTAGTCGCGGGGAACGAAGTGCTGTTCATCGACCCCGGGCACCGGCAGGATTCCCGGAGATGCGGCGGACTCATGCTCGGCCGCCCGGCTTCGGAGGAGCCTCACTGTTCCCGAGCTCAGCTGGGACGGGTTGAGCGCCAGCAGCAGCGACTGGTCCGCAGCGGGGCTCAGGAAGGACAGCACGACGAACAGGCAGAGGAGCAGGCAGAGCAGGGGAAGCAGCACGCCGGTTTTTCTCACGAACGCGAGCAGGACCAGGGCCGGCAGGTAGAAGGCCAGGAGCCGCAGCCCGGGCGCTCTCATAGTCCTGCCGGGCAGATAATCCCGTTCCAGGGAAGCGGCGATATCCCGGGCCCGGGCGTTCTCGAAGACCAGAGACGCGCTTCGGCGTACGGGGATGCCGTAGAAATCGGCTGAGGCGATCAGATCGTGGTAGCGCTTCTTGGTGCCGGCGAACATCCGCCTCTGCGTCTCCAGCAGCTCCCTCAGACCGGCTGTATCCAGGGGATCGAGGCTCAGCAGCAATCCGCGCCAGGGGTCCAACTGTTGTTCGGGGGATAACGGAGAGCTCTCCAGCAGGGATGCGTCGGCGACGATGTGAATCCCCCTGTCCAGGATTTCACTCGCTCTCCTGCCGGCCGCCTGCAGGGATGAGGATTGGTCCAGAACGAGGATATCCCCCGGTCCAAGCTGCCCGGGGGCGGAGACGGGTCTGTAGCCGGGAAGAGGCGGGAGCTCGAGCCCGGGGGCTGACCAGAGCGCTACCGAGTAGGGATTGAAGCTCACGTCGTACTCGAACGACACCGGTTCCAGATCGGGGGAGGACACGGTGATGCTCACGCCGCGGATCGAATCGTCGAGGTAGAAGTAGCACCGCAGAGGCCCGGAGTCGTCGAACCGTCCGGACTCGAACAGCTCGATCTCTTCCCCGTAGAGACTTCGTCCGCTGATCCGCACCCGCGCCTCCCGCATCCCCTGAAGATCCGTCACCACGGCCTCGTTGATGCGAAAGGGCCGAAGCTCCTCCCCGATGAGAACGGACTGGCAGTCCAGGGCGACGGCGGCGGCGAAGAGAAGCAGCGCTGCGCCGGTCCGCTTCATCCTTCCCCCTTTCCCGCACTCCGCAGTGACTGCCTGGAGAAGAATGTTACCGCGATGGAGGCGAGGAAGAACAACACGAGGTAGAGCCTGCCCGCGGGCAGTGCGCGGAACGAACGGGATTTGTACGTCTGCAGGGCCAGGATCGATTCGGTGTCCCCCCCCTCCATGTTGCCGTTGAAGTACAGGGGGATGCGCGTGAGCGGCGCTCCCCGGCTGTAGAGAATCCCGGTGTAGCGGCCCGGCCGGGAAAGGGGAACCTCCGTGCTGTAGGTCAGGAAGCTGCCCGCAGCGAGGGTCTGTTCGGCAATGAGACGGTTGTCCGAGTAGATCGCCAGGAGCGGATCGACCAGACCTTCTCCGCTCGCCGTCAGGGAAACCTTCCCGAAGGATTCCCCGATACGGATGCTGAGCGTGTTCTTCTGGAGGATCGCATCGAAGGTTCTCTGCAGGGTGCGCACCACCGAAGTATCGGACAGGAAATCTTTCGTGTAGTACCCGTACATGTCGGAGAGCAGCATCATGATCAGCTGGCGGTCCCGCTTTTCCATCAGCAGCAGGGGGTCCTCGTATTGGTTCTCGTACAGGAGGACGCGCTGCGCCTTGGGAGCATAGAGGTTCATCCCCGAGACCCGGCCGACCTCCCTGCCCGCGAAATCGGAGATGGTGAACAGATCCTCCCCGAAGCTGGAGCGGGCGATCTCCCGGCGGTCTTCGAAGATCAGGGAGGGGATCTCATCCAGATCATCGACCCTGTAGAAGTTCCCGCCGCTTTTGACGGCCAGCCGGATCAGCAGACCTTCGTTGATCTCCGGCCCCACAGCCAGGGTGGAGATTGTGATGTCCTGCAGCAGAGCCTGCTCGATCAGGGAGTCGAAATCCCCCTCCCTGGTCTTGCCGTCGGTCAGGATGATGACATGCCTCTGGGGCATCGGTAGATCCGACAGCCGGTTCAACCCGCCCTCCAGGGCGGTGAACAGGTCGGTGCCCCCTTGAGCCGTCAGGGGGGCGAGCTGGAATTCGGAGTCCAGGTTTTTCTTTTCCTCGAAGCCGTGGAGGAAGCGGAATCGATCCCAGAAAGCGAGTATGCTGATCCGGTCGGAGTCTTTCAGATTCTCGATGAGCTCCAGGGTCGATACCTTGGCCAGTGACAGTTTTTCCCCGCTCATGCTGGCGGAAATGTCCAGCAGGATCAGGATCCCCATGTCCGGAAGGTACTTCAGGGATCTGGGAGCCAGCTCCACGGGAAGGATCTCCTCTATCACGGGATTGTCGCCCCGGCTGCCGAAGGAGGGCGAATCGCTGACGAACAGCACAGAGGTGGACCTGTTCTGGTAGATGCCGCGCAGGGCAGCGGAAAGCTGAGGTTCGATGCCCCGAATAGGCACGCCGTCGAAGACCAGCAGAGGATATTCCAGGAGCTCCTGTTCCAGCGCCCGGGACAGGGGAACCTTCCTTGCCGCGTACAGGCCTTCGAGAAACGATGCGCTTCCCTCCCTGTCGCTGATGATCAGCAGCTGCGGGTCCTCCGCATTTCCAGTGGGGATGTGCAGCCGCCGGCGCAGCACCGCGTCCCCGCCGCTCACCTCGAGCTCCAGCACCGTGTCTTCCCCGGCGGGCAGGGAGGTTCGGAAATGCCGTCCTTGATCAAGGGCTGCGGGTGGAAGCCGGGTGAAGGGCTCGCCGTTTCTGCTCACCGCGATCGATTCATAGCCGCGGATGTCCGTGGAGAACAGCAGATCGAAATCCACCGAGGATTCACCGGAGCCGAAGGTGCTGGAGCAGGCGAGGAACAGCGGATCCCCGTGGCGCTCGATCACCTCGATCTCCACGGGCAGGCCTTCCCGGCTTTGGATCCTGCGCGCCGCTGCCACGTCCCGGGAAAGCGGCCGGCGGGCGAACAGGATCCTGGCTCTGCCCAGCGGCGGACTCTGGGCTGCGATCGCGGCCGTGTAGCGTTCCAACTGAGCCCGGGGGGATTCCCTGTACCCGGCGAGCAGGGGCAGGAGGCTTTCCGGCTCCTCGAAATCGCGCAGGTCCAACCTGCGGGCTCGGCCGTCGGCCAGAAGATGAATCCTCCCGTGCTGGAGCAGGCTGGAGTACACCGACGGGGCGTCCAGGCTCCGATCGTAGAGCAGATATACCGACCGCGGCAGGAACAGGGCAGGCAGCAGCACGGGCAGACGGAGCAGAAAACAGACCAGAAAGACCACAGGCAGAGCGTAGAGTATGAAACGCTTCATCGCTGAACCAATGGAGACTATACACGAACAGGAGGGCTCCTGAACACAGGGGGAATTTTGCCTTGACTTATTCATCAAAAGCGTTGATTATTTATGGTTGGACGCAGCGTAGCTGCAAGACTAAAATTCATAAAGATCTTTTAAAGGAGGATCTATGAAAAAGCTTTTGGTATTGCTCATGGTTCTCTTCGTTGCCGCACTGGGATTTGCGGGCGGCAAAGGCGAGGAAGGACCTGCCCCGGAGGCCGCAGCGCCGGCTGCGGAAACTGCCAGGGAAGAAGTCGTCTTTACCATCCTCAATGGTTCAGAGCCGCCGACCCTGGATGCGGCTCTGATGGAAGATACGACTTCTCACAGGATCTACATGGCTCTGTTCGAAGGATTGCTGATCAACGATCCCAAGACAAACGACGGCATACCGGCCGTGGCGGAGAGCTGGACCATCAGCGATGACGGCCTGGTCTATACCTTTAAATTGCGCAAGTCGACTTGGAGCGACGGAGTGCCGATCACCGCCCAGACAGTCGTGGATTCGTGGCTGCGGGAACTAAATCCTGAAACCGGTGCGCCCTACGCCTGGATGATGACCATGGTGGTCAAAGGCGCCGCCGAGTACAACGAAGGTGAAGCGGGTCCGGAGGCGGTTCAGATCCGAGCCCTTGATGACTATACCTTCCAGATGGATCTGGTTGGGCCGGCACCGTATGTGATCGGCATGCTGCCTCACCAGGCGTTTGCGATCGTGCCGCTGCATACAATAGAGAAATACGGAGATCAGTGGACGCTGCCGGGCAACATGGTCTGCAATGGACCATTTCTGCTCGAAGAGTGGAAACCCCAGGAAGTGCTGACAGTCGTGAAGAACGATATGTACTGGGACGCCGATGCGGTGAAGTTGGACAAGATCATCTTCATTCCGACGGATGACTACAACACCGGCCTCAACATGTACCTGGCCGGGGAGGCCGACTGGAACCGAGGTTTGATTCCCACAGACCAGATCGATGCTTTGAAAACCCGGGACGATTTCCAGGTTTCCCCCCAGCTGGCTACGTATTTCTACGAGGTCAATCATGGCATGAAGCCGCTGAACGACGTTCGGGTGCGCAAGGCCCTGTCCATGGCGATCGATCGCCAGACCCTCGTTGAGAAAGTCTCTCGAGGAGGCCAGATTCCGGCGAACGTCATCGTTCCCGAGTTCCCCGGGTATAAACCCCCCAAGGGTAATCCGTACAATGTGGAGATGGCCAAGCAGCTACTCGCGGATGCCGGTTTTCCCGGAGGGCAGGGGTTTCCTGATCTGACCATCCTCTACAACACCTCCGAAGGCCATAAGAAGATAGCCGAGTATGTCCAGCAGCAGTGGGAAACGAACCTGGGAGTGGTGTTCAAGATTGAAAACGTGGAATGGAAGACTCTGCTAGCCAGAGGCAAGGAGCAGGATTTCCAGGTTCTTCGTATGGGTTGGGTAGGTGACTACCAGGACCCGAACACCTTCCTCGAGCTGTTCCAAACCGACGGTGGCATGAACTACGGAAAATACAGCAATCCGAAATTCGACGAGCTTCTCCAGAGTGCCGCCAGAATGCCAGCCGGCCAGAAGAGGCTCGACACCCTTCGGGAAGCAGAAGAAATTTTCATCACACAGGATCAGGGCATTCTCCCGATTTATCACTACACGAATCTCGACCTGATCGATCTGGACAAGTGGGGCGGTTGGTACGGATCCGTGCAGGGTATCCATCCCTGGAAGTTCATCTATCTGAAGTAAGAGAATTTAGACGTCTGAACATGCATAGAGAAGGGAGCCGGTTTGTCCGGCTCCCTTTCATTGTATTGTCGTACAATACCCAAAACATTATAATGCCCCAAAAGAAATCGTTCGGAGTTGTGTCGGAATGACCAAATTCATCATACGCCGGCTTATCGGGATGATCCCCACGCTCTTTGTCATCATCACGATTAGCTTCTTCATTATTCGGCTGGCACCGGGTGGTCCCTTTGATCGAGAAAAGAGACTCCCCCAGGAGATTCTGAGGAATATAGAAAAAAAGTATCATCTGGATGAGCCGCTGATTGTCCAGTACGGCCGCTATCTGCTCGATGTTCTTACCGGAGACCTTGGTCCTTCCTTCCGCTACTACGATCACGATGTGAACTATTTCATCTTCAACAGCCTGCCGAATTCATTGATCCTAGGGAGTATTGCCCTAGGTATCGCCGTGACTCTGGGAATAGGCGTGGGGATGATCTCTGCGGTTCGGCAGAACACCTGGGTCGATTATACGGCAATGTCCTTCGCCGTGATCGGTATTACCGTGCCTCTTTTCGTCATCGGACCTGTCCTGATGTACTTCTTCGCCTTGAAGCTCGGATGGCTTCCCACCTCCGGCTGGATCACCGGGCCGCAGGGGTGGGTAACAATCATCATGCCGGTGATAACCCTGTCATTTCCCTACTTCGCCTACAATGCACGTCTTTCCAGAGCCAGCATCCTCGAGGTGCTGCGCTCCGACTACGTACGCACCGCCCGGGCCAAGGGCCTGCGGGAGATCGTGATCATGTTCAAGCACGTTCTGAAAGGGGCACTGCTGCCCGTGGTCAGCTACCTGGGGCCGGCCTTCGCAGGCATCATCACCGGCTCGGTGGTGGTGGAGAGGATTTTCAGGGTGCCGGGGTTGGGGCAGTTCTTTGTTCAGGCTGCCTTCAACAGGGACTATACCCTGCTGATGGGCACGGTGATCGTGTATTCGGTGATTCTCGTAATCATGAACTTCATAGTCGACATCGTCTATGGATTCCTCGATCCCAGGATTTCCTACAGCTAGAGGTGTGAAGTATATGGGTGCCGCGGCCATAGAAAAAACCAAAGAGAAAAAAGATATCTTTGTAAGTGAGCTCAATCAGCCGATCAAGGGGGTCAGCCTCTGGAAGGACGCCTGGCGGCGGTTGAAGAAGAACAAGATGGCCATGTTCGGCCTGGTGGTGGTCATCGTTTATGCGATCCTGTCGATCACCGCACCGATCCTGCCGATCTATTCGTACAAGTATCAGGTAATCGAGCATCAGTACCTGCCGCCCTCCCTGAACAAGACAGCCGGTGAGCTGCTGGTGGATAGGGAGGAGACACTCCTGCTGGCCATGGCGAACAAGATGGGCCGCAGCGAGCTGAACGATCAGGAGCGAGGTCAACTGTCCAGGCTCAAGGAGCAGGTGGCCACAGAGACCCGCGAGATCGACGGCAAAACCGTAAAAGTCCACGAACGGCGATACATCCTGGGCACCGATTCCCTGGGCAGGGATTTGCTGGCCCGCATCATCTACGGTGGACAGGTGTCGATCGCCATCGGTGTCATCGGCACCATAACCTCGGTGTTCATCGGCATCGTCATCGGCGCCCTGGCCGGATACCTCGGGGGCAGGGTGGACTACATCATCACCAGGGTCATCGACGTGATGTATGGGCTGCCCTACATGATGCTCGTCATCATTCTCATGGCCCTGTTCGGCAGGAACATCCTCAACCTCTTCTTTGCCCTGGCCATCGTCAGCTGGCTGACTGTAGCCCGGGTCGTGCGGGGACAACTGATTTCTCTGAAAAACTCGGAGTTCGTCGAGGCGGCCCGCAGCATCGGTGCCAGCACTCCCAGGATCGTTTTCCGCCATCTGGTACCGAACACCCTGGGGGTAATCGTGGTTTTCTCCACACTGCGCATTCCCACCTTCATCATGCTGGAATCCTTTCTTTCGTTCTTGGGTCTGGGCGTTCAGGCCCCCTTCGCCTCCTGGGGTTCCCTGGTCAGCGAAGGAGTGGAAGGGATGAACCTCTACCCGTGGCGTCTGTTCTTCCCTGCGATCGCCATGGTGGCCTTTCTGTTCGCCATGAACTTCCTGGGTGACGGGCTGCGGGACGCCCTGGATCCCCAGAGCAAGAACAAGCTGTAGAGACGCAGAAGGAGTGAAGTGCATACGATGAACGAAGAGCTGGTCCTGCAGGTCGAGGATCTGCGCACGTATTTCAGCACCGACGACGGCGTGGTCAAGGCGGTCGACGGCATTTCCTTCGAGCTGCACAAGGGGGAGACCCTGGGCCTGGTGGGGGAATCGGGCTGCGGAAAGTCCGTGTCCTGTCTCTCGGTCATGAAGCTCATCCCCTCGCCGCCCGGACGTATCATGTCCGGCCAGGCTTTGCTCCAGGGCAGGAACATACTGGACTATCCGGTCGATAAAATTCGCCAGATTCGGGGACAGAAGATCTCCATGATCTTCCAGGATCCCATGACGTCTCTCAATCCCTTTCTGCGCATCTCCACCCAGATGATCGAAACGATCCGGCTGCACCAGGGGCTGGACAAGACTCAGGCCAAGGACAAGGCCATCGATATGCTGCGCATGGTGGGTATCCCCAATCCCGGAAAGCGGGTCGACGACTATCCCCACCAGTTCTCCGGCGGCATGCGCCAGCGGGTCATGATCGCCATGGCCCTGAGCTGCAACCCGGAGGTGCTGATCGCCGATGAGCCCAGCACGGCCCTGGATGTGACCATCCAGGCCCAGATCCTGGAGATCATCAAGGATCTCAGCGTCAAGCTGGGCACCGCGGTGATCCTCATCACCCACGACCTCGGTGTGGTAGCGGGAATGTGCGACAACATCTGCGTAATGTATGCCGGAAAGATCGTGGAGAAGGCCACGGTCGACGAGCTGTACCAGGACCCCAAGCACCCCTATACCCAGGGCCTGATCAAATCCGTTCCGCGTCTGGACAAGCCGGGCAAGCAGAGGCTGTACTCCATCGAGGGACAGCCCCCGAATCTGATCGATCTTCCCGACGTGTGCAGCTTTCATCCCCGCTGTGAATACGCCATGGACATCTGCAGGCGTAAGTATCCTCCCGAGTTCAACCTGGATGGAAGAACGGTACGTTGCTGGCTGTATGAGGAGAAGAACTAGATGGCCGCCGCCAACACACTGGTACAGGTCAAGAATCTCAAGATGCACTTCCCCATCGAGGAGGGATTGCTGTTCAGGCGCCAGGTCGGAGCCATCCGGGCGGTGGACGGGATCAACTTCAGCATCCGCAGGGGAGAAACCATGGGGCTGGTGGGTGAGTCCGGTTGCGGCAAGTCGACGACGGCCCGCTGCATCGCCCAGCTGTACAAGCCTACAGATGGAGAGGTCCTCTTCGAGGGCGCGGATCTCTGCAAGGCCTCCAGGCAGCAGCTGCTCAAGGCCCGCATGGACCTGCAGATGGTCTTTCAGGATCCCTACGCATCGCTGAACCCGCGCATGACAGCGGGGGCCATCATCGGCGAGCCTCTGCGGATCTACTCGAAACGGGGGATTCTCAAGTACACGAAGAGGGACATCCAGAAGCAGGTGGAGGAGCTGATGGAAAAGGTCGGCCTTTCCCGCTTCTTCGTGAACCGCTATCCCCACGAGTTCTCGGGGGGGCAGCGCCAGAGAATCGGCGTGGCCCGCGCCCTGGCCCTGAATCCCAAGCTAATCCTGGCGGATGAACCGATCAGCGCTTTGGACGTTTCGATTCAAAGTCAGATCCTGAATCTCCTAAACGACCTGCAGGAGGAGTTCAACCTCACCTACATGTTCATTGCCCACGATCTGGCGGTGATCGAGCACATATCCAACAGGGTGGCGGTGATGTATCTGGGGGTGATAGTGGAGATCGCGGACTCCAAGGCGCTGTACAAGAAGCCGATGCACCCCTACACCAAGGCGCTGCTGTCGGCTGTACCGATTCCGGACCCGGCGGTGGAGAGACGGCGGAAGCGGATCATCCTGGAGGGAGATGTCCCTTCACCGGACACGGAACGCCATGGCTGCTATTTCTACGACCGCTGTCCCAACGCCATGCCCGAGAAGTGCGAGAACAACATTCCTCAGCTCAAAGAGATCGAGGAGAATCACGAAGTCGCCTGTTTCCTCTATTTCGATCCCTGAATCAGGATCTCGTATGGAATGCCGCAGTGCTCGGCGATGGCCCGTCCCGTGGCTTCCACCTTTCCGATTTGGGAAGGCCTGTAGTTCTCCAGGCGGAGGCTCCTGCCGTCCCCGGTTTGAAGGGACAGGGTGACGATCGGGCGCAGAGCCGCCGTTCTCCTGACCTGCTGGGCGGAGCCGGCCTTCCCCCGCACGAACTGGGAGACCTCCACCCCCTCCAGATCTTCGATTCGGTACACCCGGTTGCTGTGAAGGGCGATCAGGCCGTTCTGATAGGTGACCCGGCCGAGCTTCCGGTCGAAAATCCAGCACTCGTGGTAGGCTGCCCCGAGGAGCGAGAACAGGCAGATGATCAGGGGGATGGTATTTTCCCGGATGAAGATGTTCCCGGCGCCCGGCTCTGGGGTCACGATCAGAGAAACGAGGATCAGCAGCCCGATGGCCAGGAGGAGGATTTTGTAGCCGAGGGGAATGGTGAAAAACACCCTCCCGTCGGCACGATGTTTGAGATGCAAGCGAAAGCCTATCATCGATTCCTTCCCTGTATAGCAGATCCGGTTGCCCTTGCCAAGCTTCGCATAATTAATAATAATGGGCTCGACAATACTGTGGAGGTTTTCACGAATGGCGGAAGCTAAGAAACAGAAGCTGATCCTCTGGCAGCTTCCGATGAAGCGGGTCCTCTATGCCCTGATCCCCGCCGTCATCGCCTCGGTATACTTTTACGGCTGGAGGGCCCTGGTCATTCTGGCGATCGTCAACGTGGTCGGATTTCTAACCGAATTCCTGTTCCTCCGGCACAGGAAGGAGCCGGCAACCTCCGCCGTGTTCGTCAGCAGCTTCATACTGGCCCTGTCCCTGCCCCCGACCATCCCCTACTGGATGGCGGCACTCGGGGCGCTGGTGGGGATCCTGTTCGGCAAGATGGCCTTCGGCGGCTTCGGGAAGAACGTGTTCAATCCGGCCATGGTGGGTCGCGCCTTCCTGTACGTCAGCTTCGGCGGACAGCTGACCGCAGCCTGGGCCAACCCCTTCATCGCCTTCCCGGGCGGATTCGCCCGTTACCAGGCGGCGGCCGCCGACATCATCGGCCAGGCCACGCCGCTGTCTCAGTTCGCCAGGGGGGTCTCCACACCCTGGCTCCACCTGTTTCTGGGCAACGTCTCCGGCAGCCTCGGTGAGACGAGCGCCGTTCTCCTGATCCTGGGAGGCCTGTACATCGTCTGGAAGAAGGCCGCGGCCTGGCAGATCGTGGTCGGCGGGTTTGCCGGATTCCTGGCCGCCCAGACGGCTTTCTGGCTGACAGGGCTGTCCTCCGCGGGAAATCCCGTCTACGCCCTGTTCGCCGGCAGCTTCATCTTCGGCGTGTTCTTCGTGATCACCGAACCGGTATCCGCCTCCCAGACTACCGGCACGGGAAGGTGGATCTACGGCATCTTCTTCGGAATCATGGTCGTGGTGATCCGCACCTTCAGCGCCTGGCCGGCGGCGGTGATGTTCGCCACGCTCCTGGCCAACATGTTCGCGCCGCTTCTCGATTACCTGATCAAGCAGAGAAAGCAGCAGAGGAAGGCAGCATGAGCCAGACCAAGAAACCGGGCAAGCTGCGCCGCAGCCTGTTTACGATTTTTTTCATGTTCGCCATAACCCTCCTCTTCATCTCGGTTCTCTCCCTGATCTACGTCCTGACCCGGGACACGATCCGCCTCAATGATTCTCTCGTGGTCAAGCGGGCCGTGCTGTACGTGGCCGGCCTGGAAGTGCCCCAGACCGGGATCCAGGCGGACGCCCTGTACCAGGAACGGGTACGGGAGGTGGAAGACCAGGAGGGAAACGTTCTGTACTACGAGATCCTCGATTCCCCGGACGGGGAGCTGCAGAGCTACGTTTTGCCGGTCCTGGGTGCCGGGCTGTGGGGTGAAATCGAGTCGGTCGTGGGGGTGGAAGAGGACCTGAAGACCCTGACCGGCATCGAGTTCATCAAGCAGAACGAAACTCCCGGCCTGGGAGGACGGATCACCGAAAGCTGGTTCAAGGAACAGTTCCGAGGCAAACGCTGGCCCCTGTCCGTGGTTCCGGAGGGAGAGCCGGCAGGGGATCAGGAGTTCCAGGCCATCACCGGCGCGACCAACACCACCCTTGCGGTCAGGTCCATATTGAACGAGCGCCTGGCCAGGGCCGAGCAGGCCATCGAGGAATCCCGGTAGGAGAGGCCATGAAGAGCTACAAATACAGACAGGTCGTCAAAGAGAACATCGGGATCAACAATCCGGTTTTCGTCCAGATATTGGGGATCTGCTCCACCCTGGCCGTGACCAACGTGCTGAGGAACACCGTGGTCATGTGCGCGGGGCTCGTTTTCGTGACCGGGCTGTCCAACCTGACGGTCAGCATCCTGCGCAACTACATTCCGGCGCGGATCCGCATGATGGTGGAGACCCTGATCATCGCCGCATACGTGATCATCGTGGACGTGGTGCTGAAGGCCTTCATTCCCGATATCTCGAGGCAACTGGGACCCTACGTGGGGCTGATCATCACCAACTGCATCATCATGGGCCGCGCGGAGGCTTTCGCCCTGTCCAATCCGCCGGGACTTTCCCTCGTGGACGGGCTGAGCTCCGGGTTGGGATACAGCTACGTGCTGCTGATCATCGCTTTCCTGCGGGAGCTGCTCGGCACCGGCTCGATCTGGGGGTTCCGCGTTCTGGGAGACTGGTGGACCAACTGGAACATCATGATCATGGCTCCGGGGGCATTCTTCATGCTGGCCCTGTTCATCTGGGTGGTGAAGGGCAGCTTCATGAAGGAGAAGGAGGCGGCGCCTGCGCCCCAGACGGCGCCTGCGGCATCGCCACAGCCCGCATCGGCAGGAGGTAAGTCATGAACGAAGGGTTGTTCGCCTTCGGCGTGTTCTTCGCCGCGATCTTCACCAACAACATCCTGCTGACCAACTATCTCGGGATGTGCTCCTTCCTGGCCGTGTCCAAGGAGATCAAGACCTCCGTCGGCCTGGGCATGGCCGTCATATTCGTGATGACCTGTACCAGCGTGATCAACTGGCTGGTCTACTACTACATCCTGGTGCCCTACGACATCGTGTACCTGCGCTTCATCGCCTTCATCGTCGTCATCGCCGCCTTCGTGCAGCTGGTGGAGATGGTGATCGAGCGCCTGTCCGACGCCCTGTATTCCGCCTTGGGGATCTTCCTTCCCCTGATCACGGTGAACTGCGCGATCCTGGGCGCCAGCCTTTTCATGGTAATCCGGGAATACACTTTTGTATCCGGGCTCGCCTACGGAGCGGGCAGCGGCATCGGCTGGGCCCTCGCGATCATCGCCATGGCGGGGATCCGGATGAAGCTGAACATCCGCTCCAAGGTTCCCTTCGGGTTGACCGGAGCCGGGATCACGCTGGTCATCGCCGGAATCATGGCCCTGGCTTTCATGGGCTTTGCCGGGATGATCACCATCACCTAGAAGCTGAAGAGGGGTTCCCATGCTGAGTTCATTCCTGATCGCTGTTATCGCGATGTGCAGCCTGGCCACGTTCCTGGCGGTGCTCATGGTGATCGCGGACCTGACCGTGGGCAACTATGGAGAGGTGAAGATCACCATCAATGACGAGAAGGAAATGACCGTGGAAGGCGGTAAGCCGCTGCTGGCGACCCTGATGGGGGAGAAGCTGTTCATCCCCTCGGCCTGCGGCGGGCGGGGATCCTGCGGATTCTGCAAGGTCAAGGTGGTTTCCGATATCGGCGACTACGTCGCCACCGAGCTGCCCTGGATCACCGAGGAGGAGAAGAAACAGAACATACGTCTGTCCTGCCAGATCAAGGCCAAGAAGGACCTGGCCATCGAGATCCCGGAGGAGCTGTTCAATGTCAAGGAGTACAGGACACGGGTCGAACGGATTCGCGATCTGACCTACGACATCAAGGAGGTTACACTCAAGCTCATCGAACCGGCGGAAATCAAGTTCCGTGCCGGCCAGTACATCCAGTTCCAGACCCCCGAGTACGAGCTGTCCTCGGAGAGCGTGTACCGGGCCTATTCCTGCTCCTCCGTGCCGTCGCGAAAGGACATCGTGGAGCTGGAGATCCGCCTGGTTCCCAACGGCATCTGCACGACCTACGTGTTCCAGTACATGAAAGAGGGGGACGAGGTCACGATCAACGGCCCCTACGGGGAGTTCTTCCTGAGGGATACCGATGCCGAGATCGTGTTCATCGCCGGCGGCTCCGGGATGGCACCGATCAAGTCGATGCTCCTCGACATGGCGGAGAAGGGAATCGACCGCAAAGCCACCTACTTCTTCGGCGCCCGCACAACCCGGGACCTGTTCCTGCTGGATGAGATGCGGGATCTGGAACAGCGGCTTCCCCGCTTCACCTTCGTTCCCGCCCTGTCCGCTCCCGGAGAAGGGGAAAACTGGAGCGGGGAGAAGGGACTGATCACCGAGGTGCTGGACAGGCATTTGAAGGACGGCAACAACCTGGAAGCCTACCTGTGCGGAAGCCCCGGAATGATCGACGCCAGCGTAATGGTGCTTGCCAAGAAGGGGCTGCCGGAGGAGCATATCTTCTACGACAAGTTCGCCTGACGGGGGAGACAGGAATGAAACAGACTGTACAGATGGAGCGCATCCAGGAAAAGATGCAGCCCGGAATCTATACCCGGGACGGTTTCCTGGGTGCGGACCGGCGGAAGCTGATCGACATCCTGATCGAAGACGACGAGGCGGTCAAGCGGATGGATCTGACCCATCGGCAGATCGCCGATCGCATGATCGAATTGCGGGATGCGGGCATGCGCGGCCTGGGGGAGTTCATCAACGTCGAGCCCCACTACGAGGTTCGGGTGATCAGCGTTCGGGGCAAGCTCCCCTGTCCCTTCGGGGACCCCGGTATCTTTCCGAAGACCAACACGGTTGTACGCAACACCAAGCTCGGCCGGGAAGTCACCTTCACCGACATGCACATCCACATGGTCGGGTCCCACGGGTTCTACGAGGGCAAGGGCTCTCCCTTCCGCCTGGAGCCGGCGCAGCTGGCCGAGGTTCTGGACATCCAACCTCTGCAGGAGTAGGCGCCCGGCGGTGCTCCGCCGGGCCGATCGAAGCTCCTGCGTTCAATCCCCGACAAGCCCCAGCAGCCGCATCGCTTCGATGTGGACTTTCGGCCGGGGGTAGCTGTCAAGCTCCGCAGGGAGGACCCAGCGCTGCTCCGTCCAGGAGTCGAGCCTGCGCTGATCTGTGAATACGGCCACGATCAATCGAAAGCGGATCTCGAAGTGGGAATAGCGATGACGGACCTCCGTCCCGGTGTCCAGGAGGGGCTGAATGGACAGCCGGGCCAGTTGTTCCGCCAGTTCCGAGCCCCGCGCGGGGTAGTTGGGAAGCTCCCAAAGACCGCCCAGAAGACCGCTGTCCGCCCGCCGGACCAGAAGGAGGGGCAGGTCGTGACGCCGCAGCAGTGCCCCGATGCTCGGGAGATGTGTTTCGCCCATGAGGCCACCGGGCTCGACCTCCCGATCCCGGCGCATCAGGACCGGGGCGGCTGCGGGAAGCAGGAGAAGCAGGCTCCCGGCGCGGATAGGAAGCGGCCGGGATGGAAGCCTGGGTGGAAACGCATCGATCCTTTCCTCCCTGTACGCCCGGCAGGTGTAGCTCAGCGGACACTGGGGACAGCGGGGCTTGGGCAGACAAACCAGCGCTCCGAGCTCCATCCAGGCCTGATTGATCCATCCCGGATGGTAGTGCAAAAAACTCGCCTCTACCAGGGCGCGGGCCCGCTTTTTCGGTTGTCCGAGGTTTGCGGGCTTGATCCCGGGTGGGCCGTGCCCGGAAGCTTCGCCGTCGGCCAGCAGGCGGGACACCACGCGCAGCACATTTCCATCCACCACCCCCAGGGGTTTGGCGAAGGCGATGCTCAGCACGGCCGCGGCCGTGTACTCTCCCACTCCCGGGAGCGAGCGGATGAGCTCCTCCGTTTCAGGAAACACTCCGCCCCAGCTGTCCGCGATGATCCGGGCCGAACGGTGCAGGTTGCGGGCTCGCCCGTAGTAGCCCAGACCCTCCCAGATCTTGAGCACCTCCTCCTGGTCGGCCCGGGCCAGGGATTCGACTGTGGGAAAGCGGCTGAGCCAGCGTCGGTAGTAATCTGAGGCGGTTTCGCTGCGGGTCTGCTGCAGCATCACCTCGCTGATCCAGATGCGGTAGGGATCGTGCTCCTCTCTCCAGGGCAATTCCCGCTTGTTGCGGAAAAACCAGGCCAGCAGGCGGTGGCTCAGCTCGGGGAAGCGGATACCGGAAAACGGATGTTCCGGGTCGACCGGGCGATCAGCCATCCTCTCCCGTGACGCGGATATGAAGCTCCGCCAGCTGGGGCGCATCCACCCGGGCGGGACAGTCGTCCATGAGGCTCTGTCCCGCCGTGTTCTTGGGAAAGGCGATCACTTCCCGGATGGACTGCTCCCCGGCCATCAGCATCACCAGCCGGTCCAGTCCCAGAGCGATGCCTCCGTGCGGCGGAGGTCCGTATTCGAAGGCGTCGAGAAGAAAGCCGAAGCGCCGCCGGGCCTCCTCCTGTCCCATCCCCACGATCGCGAAGATGCGGCTCTGAAGCTGCGGATCGTGCACCCTGATCGAGCCGGACCCCAGCTCGGTGCCGCTGCAGACCAGATCGTACAGATCCCCCTTCACCGCCCCCGGGTCCTTCTCCAGCTCGGGGATGCAGCGCTCCTGGGGCATGGTGAACAGGTGGTGGGAGGGATCCCATTTTTTCTCTTCCTCGTTCCACTCGAACAGGGGGAAGTCGATGATCCAGCAGAAGCGGAAGGCTTTCGCATCCGCCAAACCCAGCTGTCTGCCCAGCTGGGAGCGCACGGCCCCCAGGGACAGGCAGGTTTTCTTCCACTCCGCTCCCACCGCCACGATCAGGTCCCCCGGATCGGCTTCCAGAGTCTCGACGATCTCCCGCTGCACGGATTCGTAAAATTTGGAGATCCCCCCCTCCAGGCCCTCCCCTGTAACCTTCATCCAGGCCAGTCCCTTCGCTCCGTACACCCTGGCGGTTTCCTCGAGCTCGCTGATCTGCTTCCGGGAATAATCGCCGCAGCCGGGTGCGACCAGGGCCTTTACCACGCCGCCTTCGCTGATCACCTGTCGAAACACCTGAAACTCCCCGCGCCCGGCCAGCTCGGAAAAGTCCTGCAGCTCCAGAGCAAAACGCAGATCCGGCTTGTCCGAGCCGTAGCGGTTCATGGCCTCGTCGTAGGAAAGCCGGGGAAAGGGCAGGGGAAGCTCCGTATCCATGGTTTTGCGGAAGATGTTGCCCATCATGCCCTCGATAACCGTGAAGATATCCTCCTTGCCGACGAAGCTCATCTCCATGTCGATCTGGGTGTGCTCGATCTGCCGATCCCCCCGGGCGTCCTCGTCCCTGAAACAGCGGGCGATCTGGAAGTACCTGTCGAAACCGGAGACCATCAGCAGCTGCTTGTAGATCTGCGGGGATTGGGGAAGGGCGTAGAATTTGCCCCTGTGCAGACGGGAGGGCACCAGGAAATCCCGGGCTCCCTCGGGAGTGGAGCGTATCAGGGTGGGTGTTTCTATCTCGTAAAAGCCCTGACCGATCAGGTGCTCCCGGGCGGCGTAGGCGACGCCGTTGCGCAGGCGGATTTTCCGCTGCATGGAGAAGGAGCGCAGATCCAGGAAGCGGTACTTGAAGCGCAGCTCTTCCCGCGCCTCGCTCGACTCGTCGATCATGAACGGCAGGGTGGCCGAGCTGGACAGGATGACCATTCTCTCGGCCTTGATCTCCACCTCCCCGGTGGGCATTTTGGGGTTGACCATGTCCTCCGGGCGCCTGCGAACCACTCCCTCCACGGCGATGGTGTACTCGAATTTGAGCTCCGCCGCCAGAGCCTTCAACTCCTCGGGGGCGTCGGCGTCCACGACCACCTGGGTGAGCCCGTAGCGATCCCGCAGATCGATGAACTTGATCGTTCCGAAATCCCTGTATCTGTGCACCCACCCGTTCAGAGTTACGGTCTTGCCTACGTCGGCACTGCTCAGCTGTCCGCAGGTGGCGGTTCGTTTCATCGCTTCCATGCCGATGAATCTACCATTGGAGTGAAGAGAAAGACAAGGTGAGTCGTGAGGATTCGTGAAGGGCGGGATTCGTTGACACGACCGGGAGGATTGCCTATTCTCAGGATGAATTTCATGAAGGTGTTGCACCGTATCGCCCTGCCCGCCGCACTCTTTATCCTCCTCTGCTTCGCTTCGGCTCCACATGCCCGGGCCGAGGGCAGCGGGCCGCCCCGCGATTCCAAGGCCCCTCAGGCTCTGCGCGTCGCCGCCGTGCAGCTGCAGATCCGCCAGTCCGACCTTGCTTCCTTCGAAGCGTTCCGCTCCCGCGTCGAAACACTGGTGAGGCGCTGCATGGAGTATGAGCCGCATCTGATCGTTTTTCCCGAGTATACCTCGGTTTTCCTCGCTCTTGTGCCCTATCACGGGCTGATCAGGGCCTCCGCAAGCGCGGAAGAGGGGCTTGCGCGCATCAGCGAGCTGGATCCCCTGATCGACGGTTACCGGGACCTTTTTCTGGTCAACTCCGGTCTCGTGCAGCGGGCGATGGAGGAGATATTCGCAGCCCTGGCCCGGCGATACGCGGTGTCCATCATCGCGGGCACGTATTTCGCCTGCAGCGGAATGGAGCAGGCGGCGCTGGTGAACCGGCTCGTGATGTACGATGAGAACGGCCTGATTGCCTACACCCAGGACAAGGTCTACCTGACGCCTTTCGAGCAGCGGCTGTTGGGGATGTCGGCGGGATCCCTGGAGCAGGCCAGGCCGGTCGAGCTGCAGGGGTACCGGGTGGGCATCACCATCTGCCGGGACACCTTCTTCCCCGCCTGGCTCGAGGTGCATTCCGGAGTGGATCTCTGGATCGACATCAAGGCCAACGGGACCGCCTTTACCCCGGAGGAACGGGAAAGGTTTCTCCGGGCCGTGCCGGCGCGCATCAGTGAGGGCGGCATCCCCTACGGGCTGACGGTTTGTCTGACCGGGTCGCTGCTGGACATGCTCTGGGAGGGGCGGAGCTCCCTGGCATTCTTCGACCCGGCGGAGGGCACCCGCTACGTGGCGATCGCGGACTCCGCTGCGGAAGAGGAGATCCTGTTCGTCTCCATCGACGGGCGAGGGCGGTGAGATTTGCCTCCCCGACCGTTCATGATTATCTTTTTTTCATGAAAACAATTCTTATTATTTTGGTAATATTATCAGTCCCAGGGGCCCTCATCTTGGCAGGGGGTGGAAAAGAGCGGCTGATCCGGGAGAGCGGCGCACCGGCTGCGGCCACCGAACCGTTGACCTCGGACAGATTGGCGGAGATCATCGCATCGGGGGATCCCGCTACCTTTCTGGTGGACGTGCGCAGTGAAGGGGAGTACAACTCCGGAGCCATCCCCTCGGCGATCAACATCCCCTATGACGTGATCGCGGACAAACTTCCAACCGAAGATCGCTCCGCCAGGATCATCGTCTACTGCCGCTCCGGCAGCCGCTCGGCGGCCGCCGCCGATACCCTCGAGAATCTCGGCTTCACCAACGTTCTGGACTTCGGCGGCGTGGGCAACTGGAAGGGAGAGCTGGAAGTCCGCCGGTAGCTGCAGCGGAAGCTGCTCCGGATCCGCCCGCCCGGGGCGATCACTGCCCGCTTTTGATCTTCTCGGCGAAGCTGCGCCCGAACTCCCGGGCCGTTTTCAGGTCTTCCCCGGTGGGGCTTCCGGTGAACTCGAAGGAGTCCTCCAGCGTCCATTTGATCGGTTCTATGATCTGCTTGATGTTGCGCAGCGCCCCGCCGCTCCAACCGTGGCTTCCGAACATCGCCGTTTTCTTGTTGAGGATCCGCTTGACCGCGGCGTGATGCAGCACGTCCGTCACGGGCGGAAAAAGCGCCCCCTCGTAGGTCGGCGCTCCGATCACCACACCCCGGTTGACCCAGAGAGCCGGCAGGATGTAGCTGACGTGCGTGCGGGCCGCGTCGAAGATCTGCAGCGGCACGCCGGCGCTCGCGATGCCCTGGGCCACGACGTCCATCACCCGTTCGGTGTTGCCGTACATCGAGCCGTACACCAGGGTGATGCCCGGCTCGGTGGGACCCGTGGCGTACTCCGACCATTTCTTGTACAGCTCGATGATCCGTCCCGGATTGCTTCTCCAGATCAGTCCGTGGGAGGGGGCGATCACCTGGACATCCACGCCTGCGAGCTTGTTGATCGCATTGAGGGTGGGTTTGCTGAACTTCGACACGATGTTCACGAAGTAGCGCAGCGACTCCTGCTCGTAGAAGGGCAGGTTCTTGCACTCGTCGTCGAAGATCGTGCCGACCAGCGCCCCGTAGCTGCCGAATCCGTCGCAGGAGAACAGGATCTTCTCCGATGTATCGTAGCTCATCATGGTTTCCGGCCAGTGCACGAAGGGGGTGTGGAAGAACTGCAGGGTGCGACTGCCTATGTCGAGGGTCTGCCCGTCCTCGACGACTTGGAAATTTTCGGTGATCCCGTAGAAGTTCGCCAGCAGCTCCTTCATTTTCGGGGTGCCCAGGATCGTCGCCCTGGGATTGATCTGCCGGAAGGTGTTCAGAACCCCCGTGTGATCGGGCTCCAGGTGGTTCATCACGATGTAGTCCAGATCCTGAATCGCCACCAGGTCCTGGATCTGGTTGAAGAACTCGTCGGTCTTCAGGGCCTTGGACAGGTCGATCAGCACCTTTTTCTTGTCGAGCAGCAGGTAGGCATTGTAGGAGACCCCCTCTTTCTCGATGGGCCAGATCCCCTCGAACAGGTCGGTGGTCCGATCGTTCACTCCTATCCAGTATACGTTTTTACGAATTTCAACGGCGGGCATCGTATCCTCCTGGATTGCGTTCGTTATCTGACTACGATCTAATATGATATCTGGCGAGGCTTTTGGCAAGGTATCGAGACCGTGTATCTCGGGGCCTCGCATCTCGAGACCTTGAACAAACGGCGGGTATGGGCTTATCGTTTTGCACAGGATCATGTCAGGACGGAAGCAGGCGGCCGCTCATGCCCGGTGAAGACAGGCCCTTCGAGATCAGCGGAGAGCACATCATGCTGAGGGTGAAAGCCTTCCCCAAATCGGAGCAGAACCGCATCGTCGGGGTACGCAACGGGGAGCTGGCGGTGCGTGTTCAGGCCCCCGCCGTCAAGGGGCGGGCGAACAAGGAACTGGTCCGGTTCCTGTCGAAGACACTGGCCGTGCCCAGGTCGGAGATACGGATTGTCTTCGGAGAGGCCTCCCGCCACAAGGTCCTGCGTCTTCCCGGATCGGTCCGCAGGTCACTGGAGGAAGCCCTGTGACAGGGCAGAACCTCCGTCCGGGCCGATGCCTGAGCCTCAGCCCGAGCCGCATCCGGGAGCATCGAGCCGCCGGACGCTTCGGCGCAGCGGTTTCCGCGGTGAGCGGCAGGGATGAGGCGGATCCGCCGGGGGCTGCAGCCCGATGAGCTGCGCGTCGAAGGGCGCCCTGCCGTACATCATCGACTCCAATTCCGAGCCGGTATTCCCCGATTCTCTGAAGCCCGACGGAAACGGGCTGATCGCAGTAGGGGGGGAGCTGTCCCGGCGGGTTCTGGTGGAAGCCTACAGCAAAGGGATCTTCCCCTGGTTCAACGGTCCGCCCATCATGTGGTTTTCCACGGATCCCCGTCCGGTGCTGTACCCGGACCGTATCCGGATTTCCAGGCGCCTGGGACGAATCCTGAGACAGGGTCGATTCCAGGTTCGCTTCGACGAGGATTTCGAAGAGGTCGTATACCTCTGCGCCACGGTTCCCAGAGCGAATCAGGAGGGAAGCTGGATCGACAGGCGCTTCTTCGAGGCCTACACCCGGCTGCACTACGAGAGCTACATCACGCACTGCGTTTCCGTGTACCGCGAGGGGCGCCTGTGCGGCGGACTGTACGGGTTGACCCTGGGCAGGGTTTTTTTCGGAGAATCGATGTTCTCCCTCCAGGCGAACGCCTCCAAGGTGGCTCTGGTTCACCTCTGCCGTCTGCTGGAGCGGCGCCGCTTCCTAATGATCGACTGCCAGCAGGTCACCCCCCACATCCTCAGCATGGGCGCGCTGCAGATCCCCCGCTCGGAGTACCTCGAGCTTCTGCGGGAGGGCTTGCGGGCCACCCATCACCACTATCCGTGGCGGGACGATCGATCGGCTGATTGAGGCTGCACGGCAATCCCTCCGAGCCTCATCCGGCCCGTTCCGCCGCCGAGCATTCGGCGCAGATTCCGTAGACGACGAACTGCTTGGCCTGCACCAGGGTCCCTTCGGGGACCTC
Source organism: Spirochaetales bacterium (assembly GCA_016935715.1). GTDB lineage: Bacteria > Spirochaetota > Spirochaetia > SZUA-6 > DRHE01 > JAFGQJ01. Next base: position 28,937 of record JAFGQJ010000221.1, on the reverse strand, counting down.
CACGAAGGGCATGCTTTGCCCGAGCAGGCAGACCATGCGCCGGCAGCGGGTGCACACGAAGTGCGGGTGATTGCCGGGGCAGCGCTCCTGTGCGGAAGGATGCGCGCAGAATCGCCACACCCCGTCGATCCCCTGAACCGCGTGCACGATTCCATTTTTCTGCAGGGTGAGGAGAGTGCGATAAACCGTTACCCGGTTGAAGGCCCGGATCCGCTTCCTCTTCCAGAGGTCCCCGTGCGAAACCGGGCGGCCCGTCTTCAGCAGGTGGGCCAGGATTGCCGTCCGCACGGGAGTCGCCCGCAGGGATGAGGCCCGCAGAAGGTCGCGGGCGGCGGTTTGGCTGTCGTGTCGGCTCATCGTTTCCTGACAGTTAATGCAATTCAGTTGCATATATAATTCTATATATCAAAGAAAAATACAATAAGATTAACAAATTTTTTGCTTCCCCGGTCTTGACAATCCGCCGGGAAATCTCTACGATCCTGCCTTGCCGCGCAACAGTGCAGCTGCCGGAGCGCAGGCGGAGGAATGTCTTGAAGAACAGCGCACTCGTTGTGCTGCTGATCGCATCAGCAGCCCTGCCCGCACTGACCGAAGCTTCGAGGGAAACGGCCCCGGCTCGAAAGCAGCCCGCCTGCAGAATCGTGACGGGCGGCAAGGCGCACTCCCTCGTTCTCGACGCCCTCTACATGTTCCCCGAGGCCTACGACTGCGTGGTGGCCTTCGGCTCCGGCAGTCAGGCCGGGGGGAGTTTCGTCTCGGTTGTGGACCCGGGGGCGGCGCGCCGCGCCGTGCTCGCTCCGGAGCCCGGGGTGGAGGAGATCCTGTCCCACCGCCCCGACTGCGTGGTCCTGAAGAGCTACCTGGCCGGCGGGCTGGGCCGCCGGCTGGAGGAGCTGGACGTGCCGGTGCTCTACGTCGACCTGGAAAGCCCCGAAAGTTTCCAGCGGGATATCCTGGCCCTCGGAAGACTCATGGGAAATCCCGATCGAGCCCGGGAGCTCAATGCCTACTTCGCCGAGAATCTGCGACAGGTCCGGGAAATGAGCGGGGCCATCCCCGCCTCCCAGAGGCCGGCGACGCTGCTGATCTACTACGGAACCCGAGGCTCCACCGTCTCCTTCAACGTGCCGCCCAAACAGTGGCTGCAGACGAGCCTGGTGCAGTGGGCCGGAGGCAATCCGGTGTGGCTGGAGGCGGCCGCCGGCTCCGGATGGCAGCAGGTCGGCTTCGAGCAGATCGCCGCCTGGAACCCGGCAATTATCCTGCTGGTCTCCTACCACACCCCGGCGGATGAGGTGAAGAAGCGGCTGCTGGGCGATCCGAAGTGGCTCGAGCTGGAGGCGGTCCGGCAGGGCAGGCTGTTCGCCTTTCCCGCCGACTACCTGAGCTGGGATCAGCCGGATCCGCGCTGGATCATCGGGCTGCACTGGCTTGCCGGCAAGCTCCATCCTCAGCGCTCCGATTCGCCCGACATAGAGGGCAAGGTGGAGGAGTTCTACGGCTTCGTGTACGGGCTTTCGCGGCAGCAGATACGGCAATCCATTATCCCGCGCATCCGGGGGGACTATCCCTGACGGCCGGGGTGAAGGAGGACAGAAGCTGAGCGCGAGCAGGAACAGGTCTCTGCTGGGCGTCGCGGCCGTCTGCCTGGCTGCGGCCACGCTCGTGGCCCTGATGCTGGGCCGGTATCCGGAACCGGGCTTCACCGCTCCCCGGGCTCTGTTTTCGGATCCACTGGCCGCGCAGATCTTCCTCAGGCTCCGGCTGCCCAGGGTCCTGCTGTCGGTCTTCCTGGGAATGTCCCTGGCCACCTCCGGGGCCGTGTTCCAGTTGATCTTCTCCAATCCTCTGGTGGAGCCCGGTTTTCTCGGAGTCACCCAGGGAGCCGCCTTCGGCGCCGTGGCGGCGATCCTGCTGTTCGGAGGCTCGCTGCCGGCGATCCAGGCTTCCTCCGCATTATGCGGAATCCTGGGACTCGCCCTGGCCTATTGGCTGGCCCGGAGGATCCGCTTCGGCGGCTGGATCCTGCGGCTCATCCTCTCGGGGCTGGCCGTCTCCGCCCTGTTCACCGCGGGAATCGGCATCATCAAATACACCGCCGACCCCCTCACCCAGCTGCCGGAGATCACCTTTTGGCTGCTCGGAGGGCTGTCCCACGTCTCGTGGGGGGAGCTGCTGTCGGTACTCCCGGCGGTCACCGCCGGTCTGCTCCTGCTGCTGCTGTTCCGCTGGAGGGTCAACCTCCTGACCCTCTCCGACGAGACCGCCTTTGCCCTGGGAACACCGCCGGAGCGGATCCGGCTGGTGCTCATCGTGGCCGCAACCATCGCCGTAGCCGCCGTCATCTCGGTCAGCGGCATCGTCCTGTGGCTGGGCTTGATCGTGCCCCATCTGGCCCGCAGGATCTTCGGCGCCGACGGACGCTACTCCATTCCCGGCGCGCTGCTCATAGGGGGGGGCTTCGGTCTTCTCTGCGATACCCTGGCCCGCATGCTGCTGCCCGGCGAGATTCCACTGGGGATCATGAGCTCCCTGCTGGGGGCGATCCTGTTCGCCCTCATCCTCACCAGGCGGGGGTTTCGGCCGTGAGCGGCAGCAGCGCTCTTGCCTTCTCGGAGATCTTCTTCACCCACGGCGGCAAGGCGCCCAGGCTGGAGAGGTGCAGCTTCGAGGTTCCGGAGGGCTCGATCACGGCGATCCTGGGTCCCAACGGAGCCGGGAAGACGACTCTCCTGCATCTTGCCCTGGGCTGGCTGCAGCCGGCCAGCGGCAGGATCCTGCTCTTCGGCACGGATCTGGGCTCCTACGGTCACCGGCAGCGGGGCAGGACCCAGAGCCTGCTGCCGCAGAAGGAACCGACGGGATTCGAATTCTCGGTACTGGAGTACGTTCTGCTCGGCAGGGCTCCCCACCTCGAGACCCTGGCCGCTCCGGGGCAGCGGGACATCCGCATCGCTACCAATGCCCTGGCCCGCACAACGATCCTGCCGCTGGAGAATCGCTCGATATCCCGTTTGAGCGGCGGGGAAACCCAGCTGCTGCTCCTGGCCCGCTCGCTCACACAGGAACCGCGCCTGCTCCTTCTGGATGAGCCGATGAACCACCTGGACCTCAAGCACCGAAAGGACATGCTCGAGCTGCTGCTGGAGTGGAGGAGGGCGGGCAAGACGGCGGTTTTGACCACCCATGACCCGGAAACCGCGGCGCTGCTGGCGGATCACCTGATCCTGGTTTTTCCCGGGGGCAGGCTCCTCTGCGGCCCGTTCGCGGAGCTGTTCACCGGGGAGCAACTGTCCGCCCTGTACGGGCTGCAGATCCGGACCGTCCGCCACGACGGACGGTGTTTCGTCGTTTATTGACAGCGGGCCACCCGTAGAGGGGGTACGCCGAGCCGAAGGCAGGGTGCAGGGCCCTGGCGCGGTTGCACGCAGCGGGATACCTGAAGACCATGATCACACAGAACATCAATTCTGTGTGATACATTCTGACCCACCCTGCCTGTAATTTCTTGTAGCAACTACTGTTGAGAATCCACCACACAGAAACCAGGACCCAAAAACTAGCTCTGAGAAAATGTTCTGCGTGATGCACCCAAACCTGAACTATCGCCCCTTAGATCAGTTCGTCCAGTCGTTCGCATGGGCTTCGGTATCCCTGCTCAATCATACGCGAAAGTATCGCGTTAGCCTTTTCCAGGGTCATCGTTTCCTGTTTCACCAGCTCAATCAGCATACCCAGTGTTCCGGTAAGTGAGACATTCCGCCGGGCGGCCAATTTTCTGGCGGCGATGTCATCCGTGGCCAGAACCATGTCTCGAGAAACAGCGAGAACCAAACACGAAGATTCACCTGGATCGAGAAACTCGCCGAACTCCTGAGCTAATTGTTGTTCATCCGCGGATTGTAGAACGGCGAGTTTCACCCAACGCTTCGGCCCCTCCACCGCATTTACAGCGGATTCGAGGTAGGAATAGCCCCTCCTCACTCCCTGTTTCAATTCGTTAAGGACTTCCGCCGTGGTATGGCCTTTCTGTCCGTACACCTTAGAGAGCAGTTCCATGATCCCGGCGGCGGCGAAATTGGAGAGCACCGTGCTGTCAAGGATGAACTCGGGCATTCTCGGTGTCTTGCTGAAGCTCTTCGATCGTCTGGGGGCCAAGATGAATCTGTCCGCCGGTCTCCCGAATGATGTCCTTCATCTCTTCCTGGCTCACCCCCATGATTTGGGCGGCTTTTCCCAGGCTGATGTCCCCATCCGTGTATGCGGTAACCACCATTTTACGCTTCAGATCCGGTTTCGCTTCAAAGAGCGCCCTCATCGCAGTTCGCAGGACCGACTGCTCATCAGGAAACAGGCGGGCCTTCACCAAATGGGTTACTTCCCATTCGATACTCTTGATGTTAGCCATTTCGGTACTCCCGTTCATAGTGTACTACAGTTCTCTCCTTCCGGACAATGCAAACCTTCTCTCACTTTCGCCTGCCGTGGGGATGCGAGCGAAGTATCACCTCCTTCAGGTCCTCCAGGACCAGGTGGGTGTACAGCTCGGTGCTGGTGATCTGGGCATGCCCCAGGATGGCCTGGATGTGCCTTAGGTAGGCGTGGTTGCGTAGCAGGTGGGTGGCCATGGCGCGGCGAAAGCTGAGCGGGCTGATGCGTTTTCTCGCCCCACTGGCCTGAGCGGCTTTACACACGATCTTGCTCACCGATCGAAGCGAAAGCCGACCACCTCAACGATGGCTGACGAAAAGAGCCTTCTCCTGTTCACTTCAGACCATCCAGGGACGCACCAGCCGTTGGTAGGCTTCAGTGTAGTGGCGGGCCGCCTCTCCCACCGGCACAAGGCGGTCTTTCTTTCCCTTGGGGTTTGCGATGAGAAGCTCCGCCCGCTGGACCCCCACCAAGGTATCCTATTGAAATTCTGGGAGGGGGATGCTCAAAAGGGGGTTCGGTTTTGGTACGCGCCTCGTTTCTTCGACCTCCATGTCTCGTCACTCGGCGCTACCAAAAGCCCTCGGCTTGCCGGCTGTGGTGTCGCTGCTGCTTATCGGCTTGTTCACTGCTGGTGGCGCTTGCCAAGCAAGCTCGCTCTCGCCTTTCAATTGACACCGCTGCCTGAATCAGAGATAGTAGTGAAGGCATGGTCGCGCCGAAACTTCAGGAACAAATCGAAGAGCTCGCCGCGCTGGTGCGTTCCAGCTGCTACCTGGTGGCCTTCTCCGGTGCCGGGATCTCCACGGAGAGCGGCATCCCGGACTTCCGCGGCCCTCAGGGAGTCTGGACCAGGATGCGCCCCATCGAGCTGCAGGAGTTCCTGCAGGACCCCGCGGCCCGGCGGGAGTACTGGCGGCGCAAGATCGAAAGCTGGCCCCAGATGCGGGACGCCCAGCCGAACGCCGGACACAGGGCCCTGGCGCGGCTGTTCGAAGCGGGTTATCTGAAGACGATGATCACCCAGAACATCGACGGGCTTCACCAGAAGGCGGGCATCTGCGAAGAAAAGGTGATCGAGCTTCACGGAAGCAATGCCTATATCGCCTGTCTGCAGTGCGGCAGGCGCGTGGAGTGGGAAACGATCCTGCCCTTCTTCCGGGAGCATCCGGAACCGTCGGTGGACTGCCCACGCTGTGCCGAGTGCGGCGGCTGGCTCAAGCCGGCAACGATTTCCTTCGGGCAGGCCATGCCCGAGGAGCAGACACGGGCAGCTTTCATAGAGGCCGGGAAGGCGGATCTGCTGCTCACGGTGGGCACTTCCCTCCAGGTTCACCCGGCTGCAGGCATCCCGGGTGAGACACTCGGCCACGGCGGCAAGCTGGCCATCATCAACAATCAGCAGACGGGACTCGATGGGCAGGCGCATTTCCTGCTCAGAGGATCCGCCGGGGTCATCCTGACCGAAATAGCCGAGCGAGTCACGGGAAGCTCGCTTTGACCGGCGCGGGCTGGCCGGCGGCATCGTCTGCAACGGCAATTCTCGAGAAAGGAGCGGTTAACGATGGATTTTGAACAGCTGATACGGAAGCGCTACAGCGTCCGATCCTACAGGGCAGATCCGGTTCCGGAGGAGGTGCTGGCAAAGGTGCTGGAGGCGGCCCGGCTGGCACCCACCGCGGCCAACCGCCAGGCCTTTCGCATCCTGGTGATCCACACCTCCGGGAGGGAGAACGAGTTGAAGCGTATATACGGCCGCGACTGGTTCGTCCAGGGCCCGCTGGTGATCGGGGTGTGCGCCCTCAGCGACGGCTGCTGGGTGCGGGCCGACGGAAAGAGCTACGCCGATGTGGACGCGGCGATCGTCATGGATCATCTGATACTGGCGGCGACCGACCAGGGACTGGGAAGCTGCTGGATCGGGGCTTTCGATGCCCGGGCGGCCCGGGAGATCCTGAAACTGCCCGAGTCGGCCTACCCGATCGCCTTCACCCCTCTCGGCTATCCCGCCGACAGGCCGGGTGCCAAGAGGCGGCGTCCGATCAAGGACCTGGTGCGCTTCGAATCCTGGAGCTGAGCCTCCGGCAACGGGTTGCCGGCGCTGCCGGCAATAATTCACCGAGAGGGTTCTTGCTTGCCCATGGCGAGGCACACCGTTTCATATACCCGGCGTGCCTGAGAGAAAGCCGCAGATGCGTCATCCCGGGAATAGAACTGCGAGGGGGTGAGATCCTCGCTCCCGTAGAATGCGAGTTCGCGGTCCCGGCGCAGATTCTTGGATATGCTCATCAGCTCGTCCAGCTGCTCGTTGATCCGGTCGGGCAGCCGGCTTCGGTTCTGCTCCATCACCGGACTGACATCGTGGATCCTCGGAACCTCGATGTGGCAGGCACGGAGAAGCGCCTTCAGTGTGATCTCTACTGTCTCCTGTGCCTCCCTTACGACATCCGGCCAGCTCTCCTCAGCTACCAGGACCTCGAGCGCTTTGAGCCTGCTTCCGGCACGTTTCAGGTAATCCCCTGCCAGGTCCTCATTGTACACCGGTCTCCTCCTCTCGTTTCACCCAATAGGGGTGTCCGTAGGCGATCTTCCTCTCCAGCTTGCCTGAAGCAATAAGCCTGCGTATCCGGCTCAAGAAACGGGAAATTTTTCCATCTGTCTCATGAAGCACAATCCCGTCTACAGCCGCTTCGTACCAGAGGGAGCCTGCCCTGGAAACGGTTTCGGCAAGATGCACGAAGTGCGGGCTGTGGGGCTCCTCCGACAGCTTCTCATCCCACATCGCATACAGACGCCGATTCAGAGGCAGGTCCGAAGAGACCACAATCAGCAGATCGACATCCGACGAGCCGCGATTCTCTCCCCGAGCCACGGATCCGAACAGAATGACTCCCAGCAGAGAGTTGCCCAGCTGTTCTTCCAGAACCCTGAACCACCGTTGGTCTTTGCTTCCGCCGGAGCTTGTGTCTGCCCGAATCCCGGTGATGTAACTCTTCACCGCCCGCAGGCACAGCTCATTCAGAGATATGCCTTTCCGGGCTGCCAGGTTTTTTAAACTCAAGTGGAGTTCCGGGGGAAGGCGAAGAACGAACTTACCGGATGTTTTCCTGTCCACATCTTTATAGTACTATAGTATCATAAAACAAGCAAGAAGCTCCGGCAGCCTGTGCCGCAAGGCCGGCGCCGGAAGGCCGGGATCAGAAATCCAGCAGCTCCACCTCGAAGATCAGAAACTCGTTCGGCGGAATGACACCCGGGTATCCACGCTCTCCGTAGGCCAGCTCCGGAGGAATGATCAGGATTCTCTTCTCCCCATGCTTCATGCCGGTCAGGGCTTCGTTCCACCCCTGGATCACCCTGCCGATCTCGAACGTGGCCGGCTGTCCGCGCTGCACGGAGCTGTCGAACACAAGCCCATTGAGCCGCTGCCCGGTGTAGTGGACCGTGACCGATGTTCCATAGGCGGGAGATTTCGCCCCGGAGCCCGGGGACAGGATCCGGTAGCGGAGCCCCGAATCCGTCTGCCTGGCATCCGGCCAGCGGCGCTGGATCTCCGCCAGGGCCAGGCTGCGGGCGCGGGCGGCGTATTCCTTCTGGCGTGCAGGGGCTTCCCGCAGCAGGCGGTCGAAGCTCTCCTGGTCGACCTGGAAGCTGCGGGCCGCCGCTCCGACCCGGAGGATCTTCACCGTTCCGATCGTGTCCCCCTGCCGGATGGCGTTCACCACCTCCTGGCCTTCCCTCACCCGGCCGAATACGGCATGAAAGCCGTCGAGCCACGGGGCTGCGGCGTGGGTGATGAAGAACTGGCTGCCGTTGGTATCGGGGCCGCTGTTGGCCATGGACAGCACGCCGGGACCGTCGTGTCGGAGCTCGGGAGCCAGCTCGTCGGGAAAGCGGTATCCCGGACCTCCGGTACCGTTGCCGAGGGGGTCCCCTCCCTGGATCATGAACCCGTCGATGACCCGGTGGAAGGTCAATCCGTCGTAGAAGGGCCGGTCCTCCGGCCGGTTGTCGAAGGCGATCGCGCCCTCCGCCAGGCCGACGAAGTTGGCCACCGTGAGCGGGGTTTTCTCGAACTCCAGGGAGAGCAGGATCGTACCCCGGCTGGTTTCCAGCTGCGCGTACAGGCCGTCGGCAAGAGACTGGGCCGCGACGGGCCGCAGGGCGAAGGCGCTTAAAAACAGAGTGATCAGAATCCGTGAAATCTTCATCAGTGTTCCCATCTGAGCCGGTTGATCGCGTAACCGCAGCTCTCCAGATCAGCGACGATGCCGTGGGCGAGCTTGTCCGTCACCCCTTTGTGGAACAGGCGGATCGTGAAGGTGATGTCCATCTGGTTCGTTTGATAATCCCGGTCGAAATCCAGGAAAAGGATCTTCAGGCGCTTGCGTTTGACCACCTGGATCAAACGGGAGATGTCGGCATCGTTGGCCACCGTGATTTTCAAGACCCGGTAGGAATCCTTGGCGTAGACCTTTTCGAACCTGTTCACCGCCACCAGCGCGAAGATTCCGATCAGGGTGACGACGATGGCCATCTCGAACAGTCCCGCACCGGCGGCCATGCCCACGCCGGCGGATACCCAGAGGCAGGCGGCAGTGGTCAGCCCCCGTATGTTGAATCCCTCCTTGATGATCGCCCCGGCGCCGAGAAAACCAATGCCGGTGACGATCTGGGCCGCAATCCTGCTGGGATCCACCCGCAGTCCCGTGCCCTCCGGTCCTCCGGACCAGATGTCGGCCACGGCTATGGAGACCAGCATGAACAGGGCGGCCCCCGTGCTGACCAGCATGTTGGTGCGCAGCCCGGCCGCCCGGCCGTGGATGTCCCGCTCGAAGCCGATCGCACCGCCCAGGAGGGAGGCAGCCAGCAGCCGGAAGATGTAATTTCCGGTGAACCCTTCTGGAAACAAGGTGAGAAACTCGAACATATCCAGAGAGGATAGTCTATTTTCACCGGCAGTAAAAGCCCCCGGCGGCCCCGCGGCAGCGGGACATCTGATGCAGAAGGAGTAAATTTATGTTAGTCATTCATACCAAAAAAATTTCGTATACTAGTACTTTTTTTATTGGAAATCTTACGGGAAACCCTTGCGTATCTTGTGGTTTCGGGTATAATGGGAACACAATATCTTGTGTACAGGTTATGAAATGCCCGTTCTGCCGGCATACCAAAACGCGGGTAGTGGATAAACGAAACCTGGAAGAACTCGATACCATCAGGCGCAGGCGTGAATGTCTGGCCTGCGGACGCCGGTTCTCCACCTACGAGCGTATCGAGTGGACCGGCGTGTCGGTCATCAAGAAGGACGGGCGGCGGGAAAGCTTCGATCGGGACAAGCTGCTGGCCGGCCTGCTCAAGGCCTGCGAGAAGAGGCCTATCCCGCGGGAGGCGGTGGAGAAGCTGGTCAGCACGGTCGAGGCGGAGTTGTACAACTACGGAAACCGGGAGGTCCCGGCGCAGGTCATCGGAGAGCTGGTGATGGACCGGCTCAAAGAGCTCGATAAGGTGGCCTACATCCGCTTTGCATCGGTGTACAGGGAGTTCACCGATCTCAAGTCTTTCGAGAAGGAGCTGAGAACACTAAAGAAAAACTAGAGAGCTTCTGACGGAACAGCAACTTCAACTTTGATCTACTCAGACTGGGAGGGGAACTATGTTATGCAAAGTGGAATCAATACGCAAAAGAAACGGACAGGTAGTCGCTTTTGACCAGACCAAGATCACCAATGCGATCTGGGCAGCGGTCCAGGCAGTCGGTGGCCGGGATGCTACTAAAGCCCAGAAGCTCTCCGACCAGGTCGTCAAGGGGATCCGGCGCAAGTACGAGGACGGCAGCATCCCTTCGGTCGAGCACGTGCAGGACATCGTCGAGAAGATCCTCATCGAAAACGGACATGCCAAGGTAGCCAAGGCCTACATCCTCTACAGGGAGCAGCACAAGAATATCCGCGAGGTAACCAGGCTTCTGCGGGACATCACCATCATAGACGACTATCTCGACGAGATGGACTGGAGGGTGCGGGAGAACAGCAACATGACCTATTCCCTCCAGGGTCTCAACGTGCATATCACCCAGAAGGTCGTCTGCAACTACTGGCTCAACAGCGTCTATCCCAAGGAGATCCGGGACGCCCATATCAACGGGGAGTTTCACATCCACGATCTCGGCACCCTCGGTCCCTACTGTGTCGGCTGGGACCTTCAGGATCTGCTCATCGAGGGATTCCGAGGGGTTCGGGGAAAGGTGGAATCCGGGCCCGCGCGGCACTTCGACGTAGCCCTGATGCAGGTGGTCAATTTCCTCTATACCCTCCAGGGCGAGGCGGCCGGGGCTCAGGCCTTTTCCAATTTCGACACGCTTCTGGCTCCCTTCATCTACTACGATGGTCTGGACTACGAAGTGGTGAAGCAATGTCTGCAGAAATTCCTGTACAACATGAACGTTCCCACGCGGGTGGGATTTCAGACGCCCTTCACCAACATCACCCTGGATCTCAACGCTCCGAATTTCCTGAAAAATCAGCCCGTAGTGGTCGCCGGAGAGGTCAAGGACAGATCCTACGGCGAGTTCCAGGAACAGATGGATATGTTCAACCGGGCTTTTGCGGAGACGATGAGCCGGGGGGATGCGACCGGAAGGCCCTTCACCTTTCCGATCCCGACCTACAATGTCACGCCCGACTTCCCATGGGAGCGGGCGGAGCTGGATGCGGTTTGGGAGATGACCGCCAAGTACGGCATTCCCTATTTCTCGAATTTCGTCAACTCGGACCTGAACCCGGATGACGTGCGCAGCATGTGCTGCCGTCTGCGTCTGGACAAGCGGGAGCTGCAAAAACGGGGCGGCGGGCTTTTCGGCTCCAATCCGCTGACCGGATCCGTGGGGGTGGTGACCCTCAATCTGCCCAGAATCGGTTATGAAGCGGACTCGGAGCAGGAGTTCCTGGAGATACTGGGCAGCCGCATGGAGCTGGCCAGGGAGAGCCTGATCATCAAGCGGGAGGTTCTGGAGAAGTTCACCGAACGGGGCCTGTATCCCTACAGCCGCTTCTACCTGCGCAACATAAAAGCCGGATTCGGCAGCTACTGGAAGAATCACTTTTCCACCATCGGGATCATCGGAATGAACGACGCGGTGCACAACCTGCTCGGTTTCGACCTCACTCAGGAGGAGGGGGTGGAGTTCGCCGTGAGAGCCCTCGATTTCATGCGCAAGAAGCTCGGGGACTTTCAGAGCGAGACGAACAGCATCTTCAACCTGGAAGCCACCCCGGCCGAAGGGGCCAGTTATCGCCTGGCCCGCATCGACAAGAAGCTTTTTCCCGACATCAAGATCTACAGCGAGGACGTGTACGCAGCCTCCGGGAGCAAAGGGGAGGGCTTCCGCGCGCCCTACTACACCAACAGCACCCAGCTTCCCGTCGGCTTCACCGACGACGTGTTCACCGCCCTCAAGCTCCAGGACCCGCTGCAGAGCCGCTATACCGGCGGAACGGTGCTCCATGCCTTTCTGGGAGAGAAGATGCCCTCGATCCAGGCCACCAAGGCGCTGGTCAAGACGATCGCGGAGAACTTTCATCTGCCCTACTACTCTCTCACGCCGACGTTCAGCATCTGCGAGCAGCACGGCTACATCCGGGGCGAGCAGCCCACCTGCCCGCAATGCGGCCAGACCTGCGAGGTCTGGTCCCGCTCGGTGGGTTACCTGCGCCCGGTGGACCAGTGGAACCCGGGAAAACAGGTGGAGTTCAGGGACCGCCGCACCTATGACCGGCAGCTGCAGACGCAGAGCCTGGAAGGGCAGCCGGCTGATGATGAGGGCGAGGGGCTCGAGCCGGCGGAAGCCGCGGACGGACAGCCCCGGGTTCTGGAGCCGGTGCACGCCCACAACGCCGCGGCTCTCTGAAGCGCCGGGCGGTGAACTTCAAAGGCTGGCAAAAAACCTCACTGATCGAATACCCCGGCAGGATCGCCACGGTTTTGTTTACCGGGGGCTGCAATTTTCGCTGTCCCTTCTGCTACAATACGGATCTGGTCGAGCATCCGCACCAGCTCGCTGACATTCCAGGGCCGACCATCCTGCGCTACGTGAAGGAGAACCGTTCGCTCTACCAGGCCGCCGTGATCACCGGGGGTGAGCCCACCTTGAACCAGGGGTTGCCCGCGTTCCTGGGGGAGATAAAAAGCCTCGGCCTGCATGCGGGAGTGGAGACCAACGGCACCAACCCGCAGATGATCGCGGGGCTGCTCGATGAGAAGCTGGTGGATTACATAGCCATGGATGTCAAGGCTCCTCTGGAGTGGGAAGCCTACAGCGCCGCCGCGGGCCTGCAGCAGGGACAGGAACAGCTGCTCGAGGAGGTGAAGAGGACGCTTCAGATTCTCAAGGGCGCCCAGGTGGAGGTGGAGCTTCGCTGCACCGTGGTTCCCCGGATCCACACGCCGCAGCAGGTCGTAACCCTGGCCCGTCAGCTAGAGGGATATCCCCGATTCGTGCTGCAGCAGTTCGCTCCCGACCGGGCTCTGGAACCGCAGCTGCGCTGTCTGACTCCCTTTCCCGTTGAAACTCTGCGGGAGATCCATTCGCAGATCGAAGATCTGTTTCCCCGCTGTGAGCTCAGGGGGATCTGAGGAAATCCAGCATCTCCCGCGGGTCTTGGATCAGGGCTTGGGCCCCGTTGTCTTCCAGCTCCTCTCTGGTGCGGAACCCCCACAGGACCCCGAGGGCGAACATCCCTGCACGCCGGGCCGTCTGCATGTCCGTGTTGGTATCCCCCGCGTACAGCACCTCCTCCGGACCCAGGCCCCACCCGCTGCAGATCTCAAGCGCAGCGGCCGGGTCCGGTTTTTTCGCATAGCCGTCCCGGGCACCGAGCACGGGATCGAAGCCCCAGGCTCCGAAATAGCGGCCGGCCATCACGGCGGTGAACTCGTGCGGCTTGTTGGACAGGATGGCCCGCCTGATCCGCCTTTGCACCAGCTCGTCGAGCAGGGAGGCGATCCCCGGGTAGAGATCGGTCTTGTCCGCCCAGTGCCGGCCGTACTCCGCGGCCATCTGCTCCTGCAGCCTTTGTATGGTCGGCTGCCTGCGCTCGCCCTCCGGGAGCACGCGCTCGACCAGATTGGTTATGCCGTCACCGACGAAGTACCTGTAGTCATCGACGGGGTGGGTGGGATAGCCCTCTCGTTGCAGGACGCGGTTCATGCAGTCCCCCAGGTCCTCCAGCGTATCCAGAAGGGTTCCATCCATATCGAAGACAACGGCTGAGTATCTGTTCATGTCTCCCCCGCATGTTTCTCGTGGGCCCAGCTTAGCGGATTCCTCCCGGTTTTGGAAGCTCGATCCCGGTTAAAACTTCGCTGCGGTTGAACAGCGTCTTTGCAGATATGGTCGAATAGTTGTACAATAGGAGCAAGGAGGGTGAACAATGAAACGCGGGTCTATGGGAGAGGCAGCGGCGGGCAGCGCACACATGGAATACGACAGGGAGCTGCTCAGGGGAAACACGGATTCCCTGCTGCTGTACCTGATCAGTGAATCCGATCGAATACACGGGTACCGTTTGATCAAGGAGATCCAGCGGCGCAGCGACGGGTTTTTCAAATTCAGGGAGGGAACCGTATACCCTGCCCTGCACAAGCTGGAGAGTGACGGCCTGATCCGCGGGCAGTGGCAGGTTCAGCCGAATGGACAGCAGAGGCGCTACTACTCGATCACCGAGAAGGGAGAACAGGTCTTGCTCAAACGGATCAGCATGTGGTTCAAATTTTCCAACGCCATGAACCTGATCCTCAGCCCGCAGCGTTCATGATCCTCGGACGCCGGTTTTGAAAATGGGAACCGTAGATTCGTATCTCGATCAGGTCAGATCGAATCTTCACCTGGATCCGAGCACGGAGCGAAAGGTCATCGGAGAGCTGGAGACCTATTTCCAGGACAAGATCGAAGATCTGCAGACCGAAGGGCTGACCGAGCCGGATGCCGCCAGGCAGGCGATCGACTCCTTCGGAACGCCACGCAGGGTCGCCAGGCTGCTGTACGCGGCGCACAGCAGGGGAAGCTGGCTGGAAGCGCTGCTGGCGGTGCAACCGGCGCTGCTGGGCGCCGCCCTGTTCGCCACCCACCTCTGGTCTCAGCCCCTGGCCCTGATTCCCTCCTTCGCCCTTCTGCTGTTCGTGACCCTGCTGGGATGGCTGCGGGAAAAGCCCAATTGGCTGTATCCGTGGATCGGCTTCGCTTTTGCGCCGGTGCTGGCCGTGGTGTTTCTTTCCCGCAACTTCGTGTACGCCTCGATCTACAACATGGTCGTCGGTTCCGGAGTGTCCGCCGAACATGCGACGCTCCTGCTGTTCCTGGGTCTCTACGGGGTTTCCTTCTGGATCATCCTTGCCGTGGTCTCCAGGATTCTCAGGAGGGACTGGCTGCTGGTTTCCTACATGCTTCTCCCGCTGCCCCTGCTGGGAATCTGGATCTCCGCCATCGACGGAGTGGGGCAGATCCTGTTCACCGCCGGCCTGGGGGTCCACCGGTGGGACCGGGGCATGGTTCTGGCACTGCTGCTGCTGAGCCTGTCCGCCGCCCTGTTCATGCGCCTGCGCCAGCGCCTGTCCAAGGTCGCCACCCTCCTGGTGATCGGGATGGGCTCCACGATCATCGCCGGCTGGAGCATGCTGGGCGCCAACAATTTCCTCAACCTCCTGCTGATCTCGGCAATCCCCGTTGCAACCGTCCTGATACCCGCGGCCCTGCATACCCTGTTCGTGCATCAGAACGGATGAAGGGCGGCCGATGAGCGGGTTGAAAAATATCCTCTTCATAACCACGGATCAGCAGAGGCGGGACTCTCTGGGCTGCTACGGGCTCGATTTCATGCAGACTCCGGCTCTGGACCGCCTGGTCAGGCAAGGGGTGGTGTTCGACCGCTGCAGCTCGGTTTGCCCGATCTGTCAGCCGGCGCGGGCGTCATTCATTCTCGGCCAGTATCCGCTGGTTACCGGTGTGGCCAACAACTTCCACTGGATCAGCCCGGACTCCCCGACCATCGCGAGAGCCTTCGACCGGGCCGGCTGGAACACCGCGGCTATCGGAAAGATGCATTTCCACCCGTGGGACAACACCGAGGGGTTCCGCTTCCGCATCAGCGCGGAGGACAAGAGACACTATTTCAGACCGGATGATTACACCCGGTTCCTGCAGAAACACGGATATACCCGCGATCATCCGGCTACCTATCCCCGGTACCTGGAGCAGCTCGGCGCGACGGTGAGCCCCCTGCCCGGGCACCTGCACATCGACTCATTCATCGGTGACAGCGCGGTGAGCTGGCTGGAAAACCAGGCCCGGGAGCCTTTCTTCTGCTGGGTGTCGTTCAACAGTCCCCACGATCCCTACGATCCGCCGGAGGAGCTCGCCGGGCTTTACCGGCGCTCCCCGATCCCGCAGGCTGTGGGCTCCAGGGAAGAGCTGGAGCGCAAGCCGGCCTACCAGTCGGAAATACTGGATTTCTTCCGCGACAATCTCCTGTACCGCACCGACTACCGCGGGCTCACGGAACCCGCGATCCGCAGGATCCGGGAGCACTATCTGGCCACGGTGAGCCTGGTGGACGGGCAGATAGAGAAGATCCTGGCCGCTCTGGAAGCCCGGGGCCTGGCCGGCTCCACCCTGATCGTGTTTTCTTCGGACCACGGGGATCATCTGGGCGATCACGGCCTTCCTTTCAAGGCGACCTTCTATGAAAGCGCGCTGATGGTTCCGTTGATCGTGGCCGGCCCCGGTGTCCGAGCCGGCGGCCGCTGCAGCGCCCAGGTGAACTGGCTGGATCTGCACGCCACCTTCCTCTCCCTGGCCGGGATCGAGGTGCCGCAGCACGTCCAGGGCAGGGATATCAGCCCGCTGTTCGCCGAACCGGAGGATCTGCTCGATGCCCGAACGGGAGAGCCGGATCCGTACTACCAGGTCGCCTTCAGCGAGCTGCTGGGAGCCGCCATGGTGCGCACGGAGCGCCACAAGCTGGTGCTCTGCGATGACGGCGATGGGGAGCTGTACGATCTGCAGGAGCAGCCCCTGGAGGTCGAAAACCACTTCCGGGATCCTGCATTGCGGGATGTCAGGGAGCAGCTGAGCGCCCGGCTGGCGGCTCACCTGGTCGGTCACAGCCGCATCCGCTCCTTCGGGGGAGGGCGGCATCCTTCAGATGCCGGCCGGGAGCGATGCTTCGCCGAGATCCGCCGTCAGATCCAGGCGGGGGAACTTTTCCAAAGCAGCTGAAATCCGACGGAGGGTCCGGGCGGCAACTGTCCACGCCGACCGTTACGGCATCAGCGCTGCGGCATCGCAAATCTCGTCGAAGGGATGAAACCATGATGATGAACAAGAAGTACAGGCTCTTCTGGGGGGACCTGCACAATCACAACGCCGTGGGCTACGCCAAGGGTTCCCTGGAGCGGTCGATCGACATCGCGCGGGAGCACCTGGATTTCTTCGCCTTCACCGGGCACGCATCCTGGCACGACATGCCGCTCATGCCGGGAGACCGCCACATGCACTGGGTGAAGGGTTTCCAAGCCCATACCCGGCATTGGCCGAAAACCCGGCAACTGATGCGGGAGGCGGGCAGCGACACCTTCGTGTCCCTGCTGGGCTACGAATGGCACTCCAGCGCCTACGGCGACTACTGCCTGATCTTCCCGGAGGATCAGCCGGAGCTGTTCCTGCCGGATCATGTAGGCAAGCTGCTCGAGTTTGCCCGCCAAAAGGCGGCTCTGGCCATTCCCCATCACGTGGGCTACAAGCTCGGCTGGCGGGGATACAACTGGCGGCATTTCGATCCCCGGGTAAGCCCGGTCGTCGAGATTTTTTCCGAGCACGGTTGCACCATGAGCGATCGGGCCCCTTACCCGATGATCCTGCACTCCAACGGCGGGCGCTCCGTGTCCCAGACCATCGAATACCAGCTGGCCCGGGGAACGCGCTTCGGATTTACCGCTTCCACGGACGACCATTTCGGTTATCCGGGGGCCTACGGGGAGGGACTGGTCGGGATATGGGCAGAGGAGCTGAGCGCCGCGTCCCTGTTCGAGGCCCTCCGGGCCCGCAGGACCGTGGCGGTCACCGGCGACCGCATCGGTTTGTCCGTTACCCTGAACGGACAGCCCATCGGCAGCGAGCTCGCCTACGAACCGGATCGGGCCTTCGAGGTCGCCGTGGAAGCGCCGGATGCGCTGGAGATGATCGAGCTGCTGCGAAACGGCAGGCCCATCCAGCGCTTCTTCCCGGAGGATCGGATCGACTCTCCCCTGAAGCTGCCCGGCCGGGCCAGGTGCCGCTTCCAGTACGGCTGGGGGCCCTGGTCCGCCCTGTCCCTGGAGCGGATCTGCCGCTGGGATGTGAGCATCCGCATAGAAGGAGGAACGTTCAGGGCAGTGGAGAAGCACTTCCAGTCAGGGCCCTTCGACGAGGAGCTCCGGGACCGCCTGATCCGTGTCTCCGAACGGGAGCTTCACCTGCAGTCCTTCACCTCCCGAAAGCAGGCCTACCTCGAGGATCCGACCAAGTCCCTGGTGCTGGAGCTGGAGGCGGACCCGTCAGCCAGGCTGACCCTGGAGTTCTCCCAGCCCGCGCAGAAACGATTCGTCTTGCCCGTGGCCGACCTGATCCTGGAAAACGCCGTGGAGTTCACCGGGGTCTTCACCACGGAGAGCTTCGTGCTCCACCGACTCGTTTCGCCGGAGGAGAGCTCCTGCAGGCTTCTCTGGGAGGACAGGGGCCGGGACAGGCGGGAGGGCGGGGACATGTACGTCCTGCGGGCCCGGCAGCACAACAACCAGTGGGCCTGGTCCAGCCCGATCTGGGTCGGCTGAGCGCATATTGTCGGGCGCTGCGATGATCGCCTTCCGGGACTACGGTTTCGCGGTGCAGAGGGAGCCCTTCTGTCGGCCTTTCCACTTCAAAGGCGGGTCGTTCAACGAGAAATGGATCAACATCACAAGCCTGCACGCCGAGCCGGAGATCCGCTGCACCGCCATCGGGGGCAATGCCGTTCTGTGGTCGGACCCGGCCGTGTTTGCCGCGTACAGCGAAACCGGTGGCAACCTGATCATGAGCCTGGTGGCCGAGAGGGCCGTTCAGCTCCTCAGGAGAAAAGAATACCCGGATCCGATCGACGCCCTCCGATCGATCCTGCCCGAGCTGCACGAGTTCGGCTGCAGGGTGAGCGGAGTCGAGCGCCTGCGTCCCACCTTCACGCTGAACGCCGCCGTATCCCTGGACCTGGCCCTCTGGAAGCTGTACGCGGCGGGGGAGGCGGCAGGAACGTTCGCCGGTTTGATCCCGCGGGAGTATCGGGGTGTTTTTTCGCACAGGCAGAAGGCGGTGGCCCGGGTTCCGCTTGTGACCTACAATCTGCCGGAACGGGAGCTGCTGGATCTGGTCGAGGAGGGCTATTTCCTGCTGAAGATCAAGATCGGCCAGGCCGGCAGCCAGTCGGAGATGCTGGAGAAGGATCTGCAGCGCCTCGAGTGGATTCACAAGCTTCTGCGGGACCGGCGCACCGATCAGACCGGGAACGGCCGGCTGGCCTACTACCTCGACGCCAACGGGCGCTACCGGGACAGGGAGAGCCTGCTGGCCCTGATTTCTGGGCTGGAAAAGACGGGCGCTCTGGAACAGGTGGTTCTACTGGAAGAGCCCTTTCCCGACGATGGGGAGATAGATGTCCACGATATACCCGTCCGCATCGCCGCGGACGAATCTCTGCACGACCCCGGGGATGTCCGGCGCAAGATCGAGCTGGGCTACGGAGCCGTCGCCCTCAAGCCGGCCGGCAAGACGCTCAGCATGTCTGTCCTGATGGCGGCCGAAGCGCAGCGGCAGGGGGCTGCGCTGTTCGTGGCGGATTCGGCCTGCGTGCCCCTGCTGCTGGACTGGAACAGAAACGTCGCCGCCCACCTGCCCCCCTTCCCCGGGCTGAGCTGCGGCATCCTCGAGTCCAATGGGCCGCAGAACTTCGCAAACTGGGAAGCCATGCTGCGCGAGCATCCCTGCCACGGGGCATCCTGGCTGGAGCCGAGTGGCGGGATGTTCCTGCTGGATGAAGGTTTCTACTCCAGCGGCGGGGGCATCTTTCACCCCGCCGGCGGCTACGAACGGCTGGTATGAATGTTTGACAAGGCCGGAGGGATCACCTAATCTACATGTGAATGAACAAATTTTTATAAGGAGGTACGTGATGAAGCGCTTGTTTTTAATTCTCCTCGTGCTGGCGGCTGCGGCGGGATTCGTCCTGGCCGAAGGAACGAGCGAAGAGGCGGCCGGGGAGTATCCCACCAAGGCGATCCAACTGATCGTGCCCTGGCCGGCGGGCGGTCGGACCGACATCAACGCCCGGATGTTTGCCAGCGTGGCGCCCAAATACCTGGGGCAGCCGATGGTCGTGGTGAACAAGGCCGGCGGGGCCAGCGTGATCGGCGGCGAGTACGTGGCCAAAGCCGAGCCGGACGGCTACACCCTGATGGCCATCACGCCGGGAACCAACGTATTTCCGGTCATCTTCGGCCAGGCGCCCTACGACTCCCTGGATTTCGACGCCATCGGCCAGATCGGCTCCAGCACCATGGCCATCGCTTCCAGGCCGGACCGGCCCTTCGGTAATGTCCGGGAGCTGATCTCCTACGCCAGGAGTCACCCGGGCCGGGTCACCTACGCCTGCGTAGCCCTGAAGGCGCCCCAGCTGGGATTCCTCTGGTGGGCGGACAAGGCGGGATTGGAGTTCAAGCACGTGCCCGTCGGCAACGACGCCGAAGCGGTCGAGGCGGCCCTGGGAGGGCACGTGGACATCGCCATGACCTCCAGCGTGGCCACGATCATCTCCCACGTGAAGGGGGGCAACCTCAATGCCCTGATGGTCTTCTCCGAGAAGAGGGATGCCAACCTCCCCGATACCCCCACGGCTGTGGAGCTCGGCTACGACGTGGTGGCCAGTCCCTTCACGGGCATCGCAGGTCCGAAGGGCATGCCGCCGGAAGTGCTGAGCAAGCTGCGCAGCGTTTTCAGGCAGGTGATGGAGGACAAGGATTTCATCACCGTCATGACCCGGGTCGGGGAGAGCCTGGATCCCAAGTTCGGGGATGATTTCTACGCGGTGTGGAAGAACGACAAGCAGGGATACGGAGCGATCGTGGAGAAGATGGGCCTGAAGCAGTGAGACCGTCCGCCGTCCGCGGTACGATCGAAGGGGCCGTGCTGATCGCACTGGGTGCGCTGATCCTCGTTCTCATTCCTTCGCAGATTCAGGAGATACCGGGGTTGGAGACCGAAACGTCTCCAACCTTCATCCCCACCGTTCTTGCCGTGCTGACCATGCTCCTGGGAGCCGGGTTGATAGCCCGGGGACTGTTGAGCTCCCGGGAGGAGCCCGCGCCGGAACTTTCGCGCTCAGGGGTGTTTCGGGTGGTGCTGTCGGCGATTCTCCTGATCCTCTACACGATCCTCTTTCCCCGTCTCGGTTTCGTCGTGACCAGCGGCCTGTTCGTCGGAATCTATGCCTACATCTTCGGTTCCCGCAGTATTCTCAAGATCGCGGTCAGCGTGGTCGCAGTCCCGGTGGTGGTCTGGCTGTTCTTCGAGATCCTATTCAACATCCCGCTGCCCCACGGGATCCTCTTCTGAGGGCCGGAGCTCGCGGAATGAGCGGATGTGAGCAATCGGCATGATCGAGCACCTGCTTCCGGCCGCAGAGCTGTTCTTCACCTTTCAGAACCTCTTCGTCGTGGCGGCGGGGCTGTTCATCGGAATAACAATCGGTGCGATCCCCGGCCTGAACGTGCCCATGACCGTGGCTCTGCTGCTCCCGATCACCTTCTACATGGCCCCGGTGGCCGGGATCAGCCTGCTGTTGGGGGTGTACAAAGGGGGCACCTACGGCGGGAGCATCTCCGCCATCCTGATCAACACTCCCGGAGCCCCGGCCGCCGCGGCCACCTGTCTGGAGGGCTACCCGATGGCCAGGCAGGGCAAGGCGGGCAAGGCGCTGCGGGCCTCCATCTACGGTTCTGTGATCGGGGAGTTCATCAGCGACGTCGTCCTGATCTCCATAGCCGCCCAGATCGCCAGGATCGCCCTGAAATTCGGGCCCACGGAGAAGTTCTCCCTGGTGGTGTTCGCCCTCTGCACGATCGGGGTTGTTTCCAGCGAGCACAAGCTGAAAGGCGTGGCTGCAGCGGCGTTCGGGATCTTTTTCCGGACCGTCGGATCGGATCCCATCTCCGGTTCCTCCCGTTTCACCCTGGGGATCTTCGAACTGGTCGGCGGAATCCCGTTCCTGCCGCATCTGATCGGGCTGTTCGCCGTAAGCGAATTTTTCGTTCAGATCGAGAAGAAGATAGCGGCGGGCAAGCAGGACGTGATCGCGCCGGTATCCGAGAATCCCGAGGACAACCGGGTGAGTTGGAAGGAGTTCAAGGCCAACATCTACACGATCCTACGTTCCACCCTGATCGGCATCGGGGTGGGAGCGCTCCCGGGAAGCGGCTCGGCCATCTCCGCTTTCGTGTCATACGGGGCGGCGAAAAATTCCTCGAAACGGCCGGAGGAGTACGGGAAGGGCAGCCTGGAAGGCGTTTTCGCCGCCGAAACCGGCAACAACGCGGTCACCGGGGGAGCACTGATCCCCCTGCTCACACTCGGGATTCCGGGGGATGCCATCACGGCCATCATGCTGGGGGTGTTCCTGGTTCACGGTCTGATACCGGGACCGGACCTGTTCATCGAATCCGGGGATATCATCTACGCCGTGTTCATCGGTCTGATCGTGGCGAATATCCTGCACTTCTTCATCGCCTCCCTCGGGCTGCGCCTGTTCACGAAGCTGCTGTCCGTCAGCAGGGCCGTCCTGTTTCCCATCGTGATCATCATCTGTGCCGCCGGCTCCTTCACCGTGAACAGCAACATCTTCGACGTGTACGTGATGATATTCTTCGGGGTCCTGGGCTACATCATGAAGAAGTTCAACTTTCCCGTGGCCCCGCTGATGATGGGCTACATCCTGGGGGGCCTGCTGGAAACCTCTCTCATCCAGGCATTGATCCTGAGCGACGGCTCGGTGGTTCCCCTCTTCACCCGTCCGATCTCCCTGCTGTTCGTGCTCCTCACGGTATTCTTCATCCTCTGGTCCCTGTTCATCCAGAAGAAAGCACTGGAGCGTCGAAAGCGGCGGGAGCAGGAGCGGCAGCTGCGAAGGCAGGGCGGCCGGAGCTCCTGAAGCGAAACCGGCGGGGGATCGCTCACGAGGGGGAGGGAAAGTTCTCCTTGGAGCTCGACAGCCGGTCCAGAACCAGGCCGTAGAATGTATCCTCTCCCCGATAGACCCATCCCAGGTGAACGCGGCAGCTGCTGCACAGGGCATAGCACCAGGCGTAGCCGTCGAACCAGGAGTAGAAGTCGCTGTACTCTCCGGCCTGCCCGCAGCCGGGAGCTTCCCGGAAACAGCCGATCTCGAAACGGTAGCCCGCGGGATTGGTGAAGGTGTGCTTGTGAGCTCCGTTTACCGATATGCGCTGCCGGGTCTGGGTGATGGGCCGGCCGCAAACGAAGCAGTAGAGGTTCTCCTCCTCTTCGGCCTGCTCCGCCCGCTCACTCGCCAGGGTCTCCTCCAGCCAGGCTTCGTTTTCCGCTTCCCGTTCTTCCTGTCGATAGGCCCGGATCATGCTTCCAGTATACGCCGTTATTTCTGTTTGCGAAACACCAGGCCGTCCTTGCCCGTGTCGACCACGACCGTGTCTCCCGACCGGACCTCTCCGGCGATGATGTTCCTGGCCAGCGGATTCTGAACCAGGTTCTGGAGCGTGCGCTTGAGCGGCCGGGCTCCGTACTGGGGATCGAAGCCGACCTCGGCCAAATGGGCCTTGGCCTTGTCGCTGACCCGGATCGCCACATCCTGCTCGGCCAGGCGCTTTTTCAGGAGCTCGAGCTGGATATCCACGATCTTCAGGATTTCCGCCTTGCCCAATCGGTTGAAGGTGATGATCTCATCGACCCGGTTGAGGAACTCCGGCTTGAAGGTCGCCTTCATGAGCTCCATGATCTGATCCCTGATCTCCTCGATCTTCTCGGTCTGCTGGATCAGCTGGCTGCCCAGATTTGAGGTCATGATGATGATCGCGTTTTTGAAATCCACGACGTGTCCCTGGCTGTCGGTCAGCCGGCCCTCGTCCAGCAGCTGGAGCAGCACGTTGAACACGTCCGGATGAGCTTTTTCGATCTCGTCGAACAGGATCACCGAGTAGGGACGGCGGCGCACCGCCTCGGTGAGCTGGCCGCCCTCCTCGTAGCCCACGTAGCCAGGGGGAGCTCCGATCAGGCGGCTGACCGCGAACTTCTCCATGTATTCGCTCATGTCGATGCGGGTCAGCGCCTTCTCGTCATTGAAGAGGAACTCCGCCAGCGTTTTCGCCAGCTCGGTCTTGCCGACCCCGGTGGGTCCCAGGAAGATGAAGGTCCCCAGCGGGCGGTTGATGTCGGACAGTCCCGATTTGTTGCGGCGGATGGCGTCGGAGACGGCCCTGATCGCCGCTTCCTGCCCCACCACCCTGCGGGAGAGGATTGTCTCCAGCTCCAGCAGCTTGGCTTTCTCGGAGCTCAGCATCTTGGAGACGGGAATCCCCGTCCAGTGGCTGACGATGCGGGCGATGTCCTCTTCCGAGACCTCTTCCCGCAACAGCCTGGACTCGCCCTGGGAGCCTTCCAGCTCTCCGGTCTTTTCGGCCAGCTTCTTCTCGGTTTCCGGAACCAGGCCGTGTTTGACCTCCGCCGCCTTGCTCAGATTGCCCTCCCGCTCGTAGCGGGTTTCCTCGATGTTCAGCTCCTCGAGCCTCTGCTTCAGGGCCCGGATCTCCTCGATGACCTTCTTCTCGTTCTGCCACTGGAGCTGCATCGCATCCCTCTTGCCCTTGAGCCCGGACAGCTCCCGCTCGATCTCCTTCCGTTTGTCCTTGGAGGCGCTGTCCGTCTCCTTGGCCAGGGCCTGCTTCTCGATGTTCAGCTGCAGGATGCGCCGCTCGATCTGGTCCAGCTCGGTAGGCTGGCTCTCGATCTCCATCTTGAGCCGGCTGGCCGCCTCGTCCACCAGGTCGATGGCCTTGTCCGGGAGAAAGCGGCTGGTGATGTAGCGGTCGGAGAGCACCGCCGCGGCGATGAGAGCCTCGTCCCTGATGCGGACCCCGTGGTGCACCTCGTAGCGCTCCTTCAGGCCCCTGAGGATCGCGATGGTGTCCTCCACGCTGGGCTCGGAGGTGTAGATCGGCTGGAAACGCCGTTCCAGGGCGGCGTCCTTCTCGATGTGCTTGCGGTATTCGTCGAGGGTGGTGGCGCCGATCGCCCGCAGCTCTCCCCGGGCGAGCGCCGGCTTGAGCAGATTGGAGGCGTCCACCGCTCCTTCGGCGGCGCCTGCGCCCACCAGGGTATGGAGCTCATCGATGAAGAGGATTATCTCTCCCTCGGCTTCGATGATCTCCTTGATCACGGCCTTGAGGCGCTCCTCGAATTCCCCCCGGAACTTGGCTCCCGCCAGCAGGGAACCCAGGTCCAACGCGAGCACCCGCTTGCTCTTCAGGGAATCGGGAACGTCCCCGGAAACGATCCTTCGGGCCAGCCCCTCCACGATGGCCGTTTTTCCCACCCCCGGGTCCCCGATCAGGACCGGGTTGTTCTTGGTGCGGCGCGACAGCACCTGCATGATCCGGCGGATTTCCTCGTCCCGGCCGATCACCGGATCGATCTTTTCCTTCCGGGCCAGGTCGGTGAGATCCCTGCAGTAGCGCTCCAATGCCTGATACTTGTCCTCCGGAGACTGATCGGTAACCCGCTGACTGCCGCGGATGCGCCGCAGGGCGTCGAGAACGGCAGACTTTCGAACCCCGTGACGGTTCAGCAGCTCCCGGGCTTCACTCTGAATGTCCAGCAGGGCGAGCAGGAGATGCTCCGTGGAGATGTACTCGTCCTTGAGGTTGCTCGCCTCCATCTCGGCGTTGTGCAGCACCTTGTTGGCCTGGGGCGACAGCTGCGTCTGAGAGCTGTCCCCGTAGACCTTCGGTTTTCCCGCCAGCTCGCCCTCCAGATCGGAACGCAATGTCTGGCTCTGTAAACCCAGAGCGGTGAAAAGCGGCGGGATCACCCCGTCCTTCTGTTCCATGAGGGCCAGGAGCAGATGGTCGGTGTCCAGGCTGGAATGGTTGTAGCGGTGTGCCAGGGATTCCGCGGATTGGACCGCTTCCTGGGCTTTGATCGTAAACCTGTCAAATCTCATCTTTGTGTTCTCCTGTGAGTGCGAGAGTGGAAGGACGGATATCTTCGGATCACGTCGTAAGCGATCCTACATGAAAAAATACAAAAACCGGCCCCGGGACGTCAAATTTCCTCAACCCTTGCGCCTGCCCGCCCTAAGCTCCTATAATCTTACGGATTACCCGGAACACTACCCGGAAGGGGAGAGGAGTATCATGGAAGCAGTTCGTTGGGGCGTGCTCGGTGTGGCGAACATCTTTATGAAGAAGGTCCTGCCGCCTTTGCTCGGATCGGATCTCGTTCGCCTGGAGGCTGTCGCCTCCAGGAGCGGGGAAAAAGCCCGGAGTGCGGCGCAGCGCTTCGGCATTCCCAGGTCGTACGGATCGTACGAAGATCTGCTGGAGGATGCGGACATCGAGGCGGTTTACATCCCGCTGCCCAATCACCTGCACGGCGAATGGATCCGCAAGGCGGCGGACGCGGGCAAGCACATCCTCTGCGAGAAACCCCTCGCCTTGAACGCCGAAGAGGCGAAGGCCAGCGTCGAGTACGCAGCCGCAGCCGGGGTGCGGCTCATGGAGGCGTTCATGTACCGCTTCCATCCTCAGTGGCGTCGGGTTGCGGAGCTGGCGAGCAGGGGGGAGATCGGAGAGATCCTGGCCGTGCAGACCTATTACGCCTACGACCTCAAGGATCCCGAAAATATCAGGAACAAAGCGGATATGGGCGGCGGGGGGCTGATGGACATCGGCTGCTACGCGGTATCGGTGCCGCGGCTGCTGTTCGGGGCGGAACCCCGGCGGGCCATCGGCCTGTTCACCCGGGATGCGAATCTAAAGACGGACATCCTGAGCTCGGCGATCCTGGATTTTGGACGCGGCCGGTCGGTATTTACCGTTGCCACCCAGGGATTTCGGGCTCAGCAGGTCGACATCTACGGCAGCTCGGGCAGCATGCACGTGGGAATCCCTTTCAACATGTATCCGGACGTGCCGCCGTCGCTCACCGTGAGCACGCCCATCGGCGAGCGGCGCCCGCAGCTGCCCGCTGCGGATCAGTACGGGTTGGAGTTCGAAGCCTTCTCCGAGGCGCTTCGCCGGGATCTGCCGGTCCCGACGCCCCCGCAGGATGCCGTGGCCAACCAGAAGGTGCTCGATGCGCTGTTTCGATCCGAAACATCGGGTCGGTGGGAGCCGATCGCGAAGGGGGATTGACCGGCAGATCGCTGACGGAGATCAGCCCGATCAGGCCGCCGAGAAGGGAAATCCCGAGGAATAGAAAGAAGAATTCCCCCAGGTCGCCCTGCAGGAATTCCACGATCACCGAGTGGTTCGTTCCGAGCAGGAGGAGCAGGAAGATATTGAGCACGCAGAAGCCTGCCCACAGCAGGATTTTTCCGCTCCTGCCGGGGATCTCGATGATGTCCGTCATGACCCGATCGATGAATCCGATCTCGGCCAGGTAGGTGGTGATATCCCTCTGCAGTCCCTCTCTGGGTTCGTTGCCCTCCGGATCCCGGGACTCATCGATATCCCGCTGGTTCATCAGATGACTCCCTCTTCCAGGTAGCCGTCTACGTAGCTGCCCAGCCGGGTGCGCAGCAGCTGCTTGGCCCGGAACACGTAGGATTTGATCGTGTTGACCGGTATGCTCAGGGCTCTGGAAATCTCGGGGTAGCTCAATCCTTCGAAAAAGTGCAGATTGATCACGGGTTTGTAGACGTCGGGGATCTTCTTCAGCACCCTGTGAACCTTCTCGCAGAGCTCGTTTCGCAGGATTCGCGTTTCCGGGCTCAAGGAATCGTCCCGAGGTTCGCCCTGCATGGCCACCTCGACACGGGCACGCCTGCGCTTGTGATACTGATTGACCGCCATGTTGTAGGCGATCTTGTTGAGCCAGGAGGCGAAGGGGACCTCCGCTTTGAAGCTTCGCAGCTTCACGAATGTCTTGAGAAAGACCTCCTGGGCGTAATCTTCCGCGTCGTGGCGGTTGTGAAAAAATTTCAATCCCATGTAGAAGATGCGGGTCTGGTGGCGGGCCACGATTTCACGATAGGCTTCGTACTCACCGGCGATGATGCGTTTTACCAGTTCATTGTCAGGCAGCTTTTTCACGTTCTTCAGTTCTTCTTCAAACGGTGCATCAGGATGTAGTAGGTAATGATACCCATCCCGGATGCTGTGGGTATGATACCGCCCAAAAGGGAATTGCTCAACCCCGTTTTCAGGCTGAAGAAGACCAGCAGCCCCACGCCGACGAACAGGGCCACTATCCCGATGAGAAGCAGCTTGTCATCGATATTTTTCGGCTTTGGCGTCAGCCCCCGTTCGATCATCAGCCGCTGCTTCCTGTAATCCCAGAGGATCACGAAGAAGCTCAGAACCGCCAGCACGGACACCGAAACGATGGGGATTGCGGCAATCAATACCTGGGCTGCAGAGCTCACCCGCGACAGCTCCCGGTCGGTCTGTTGGGCAGCCGCCTGTGCGATCCAGGCGGCATACATTGAATGTGGGGCAGACATCTGTAATAAGGACATCCGGGTGAAGCCGAAGGTTGCATCTAAGAGCCCAACTCTCCGATATAACCGGCGATCTTTGCCCTGCGTCTCTCGAGCTCTTCCCGCTTCTCCCGTTCCTTCTGCACCACCTCTTCGGGAGCCTTGGCCAGGAAAGATCGGTTGGCCAATTTCCCTGTTGTCCGCTTCAGGGCCTCCTCCAGGTTTCCGAGCTCCTTCTTCAGTTTTTCGATCTCCCTGTCCAGATCGATTGCGTCCTTGATGTATACGAAGGCCTCGAAACCGCTGCCCACGGCGGGGATGCTCCCCTCTCTGTGCACAGCGCCGTCGGTAACGCGGAGCTCTTTCGAGCCGATGAGCAGAGAAATCAAATCGTGTTGATCGTGAAAAACCTGCCAGCCAGGATCGTTTTTTGCACACTTCACCGTGACGGGGATCTTTGCGCCAGTCGGGATGGTGAACTCGCTGCGCAGCGTGCGCACCGCGCGCACCAGTTCCTGAACCAGGGCGAACCTGTCTTGAGCCCGATCGTCCACCCGGCTTTCCTGGAACTCCGGATAAGAGGCGGTGACGATGCTTCGAGTGCAGTTGGGCAATTTCTGATAAATTTCCTCGGTCACGAAGGGCAGGAAAGGGTGCAGGAGGCGCAGAGATTCCTCCAGGATCATGAGGCAGAGCGTGATTTTTCTGTCCTTTTCCGCT
>JAFGQJ010000220.1 GCA_016935715.1 Spirochaetales bacterium | reverse complement strand
TCGATCAGCTCGCGGGGAAGGGTGAGCCTGAAGCGCTCCCCCTCCACCCGCAGCTCCGGCTCCGGGCCCGAGGCAACCTCGATCCGGATATCCGGGGTTGCCCCAGAGACGACCCGGATGCCTTTCATGGCCGTGAGGAAGGAGCGTATCTCCGAGGGCACCGCTGATCTCGGGGCCCGCAGGAAAACCGAGTCCTCGAGCCTCTCCCCCTCCTCCAGCTCGAACAGTCGCTCCAGGGGGAGGTTCTCGCTCGCCGTCTGGATGTCGACGGACCTGTCTCCGGCAAAAATGCGGAAAATCGCCTCGTTCATGTTTCGCTCACGCTCCTGCAGCTTCCTTCGGCGTGCACGGTTTCGCGGCCGTCCCGGGAAACAGGGGGCTGCCTCTTGACACAGCCTTCGATATCGGAAATAGTACCCGTATCAAGAATATTACTTTAGGAAAGTAATTATTTCAAGACCAGCGGGGTAGTGGCGGGGAACGGTTGACTTCCATGAACGACCTGGTGAGCGAGGCCGGATCCGTCCTGCATGGAACCGTCCGGCTGGGAACGGAAAGCTATCAGTACGGGAGCTCATTCGCCCGGGGACTGAGCTTCCGCTGTCTGCCGGATTGCGGCCTGTGCTGCAGAACGTACAGAGTCCCGCTGACCGAGCTCGACCTGGATCGCCTGCGGGAGGTGGCCGATCCCGAAGCCTGCCCCGGCATCAGGCTCACAGAGAGCGTGACCGGAGGCGGGATCCGGGCCTTCATGGAAAACGGGAGAGCGGAGGGCTGCTGCTATCTCGACGGAAACGCCCGCTGCTCGGTGTACGGCCACAGACCCCTGTACTGCCGCACCTATCCCCTGATTCGGGACGTATACGAGCAGCTGGAGATGAGCGTGGATCACACCTGCCCGGGGGTCGGCCAAGGGGATCCGCTGACGACCGGGCAGATCGAGGAGGCGTTTCGAATCGAAGCGCTGGAGCGGCCGGGTGCCCTGCAGATGCCGGAGGCCTCGGCCCGCTACCGCGTGATCCGCAATTCCCTCAGGGCGATGGGTGTGTACGCGGAGCCCGAGCTGATGCGCTCGGTCTGTATGCAATTGATCGAGCGCGGGCTGAGCTTCCGGTGGGTCTCCCGGGTCTCGGCGTACTTCGAGGAAGCAGCCGGAGCCCTGGCAGGGAGCATGGCCGGCGCCGGCAACATCACGGATCCGCAGGCCGCCGCGCGCATCGTCGAGGGCATAGTGGAGAAGTTCGGCAGGGAGCCGGCAGCAGCGGCGGGGCATGGGGGCAACGAGTCTGGAGATACCCGGCGGGAGCACCCGCAGGACAGCGAGCTGACCGACGGAGCCGCGGAAAGACTTGCCGGGTATCTGGCCGAGTGGATCCGCCGCCAGGCGCTGCTGCGCTTCGTGCACGCCACCGCCCTGGCCCGTCCCGGCTGGCAGAACGTGCTGTCCGCCTGCTTTGATTTCCTGGCGGACGCCGCCCGCAGCATTCTGGCGGACGCCGCGAGCTCGGTGAGCCGCGGCGGAGGGCGAAGTGTGACGGCACGGGACATGCTGGAGGCGATACGCGCGAACGAAGGCCCGCTGCGCAGCAGTTGCGCGAGCGTGGTGTCACGATACTAGAAGAATCAACGGAGGTATCCAATCATGGCGAAGGTAAAAGTTGGAGTCGTCGGCTACGGAACGATCGGAGAGAGGATCGCCGACGGAGTGGCTGCACAGGGGGACATGGAGCTGGTGGGGGTGTGCGACGTTGCTCCCACCGTGCCGGTGCGGGCGCTGATCAAGTCAAGGAAAGATATCCCCCTGTACTGCGCCGTGCCCGAGAAGGTCAAGGACCTGGAGAAAGCCGGAGGCAAGGTGGCCGGAACGCTGGAGGACCTGCTCGAGAAAGTGGATATCGTCTGCGACGCCACCACCCCCGGCGTCGGAGCGGAAAATCGCAAGAAGTACGAAGCGGCGGGGGTCAGGGCCACCTTCCAGGCCGGGGAAAAGACGGGAGTCGGGGACGTGCAGTTCAATTCCATGGCCAACTACGAAAAGGCGTATGGGGAGAGCTACATCCAGATCCTTTCCTGCAATACCACGGGTATGGCCCGCTGCATCAACACGGTGGACAGGAGGATCGGCGTGGAGAAGGTGAACGTGGTCATCATCCGCCGGGCGGCGGACGTGTCGGAAACCCACAAAGGCCCGGTCGATGCGGCGATCGTTCAAAAAGTCCCCTCCCACCAGTGCGAGGACATCATGGCGGTGAGCCCCCACATCAAGGCATTCACAGTGGTGGTGACCCTGCCCATCACCCACGGCCACGTCCAGACCCTGCAGCTGATGTGCAAGAAGGAAACCTCGAAAGAGCAGATCATCGAAATCTTCCAGACGAATCCGAGGATCGTCATGTTCAAGATCGAGGACGGCTTCATCTCCAACTCCCACATCTTCGACTACTGCCGCGATCTGGGGCTGCCCAGGGCGGACATGTACGAATGCCCGGTGTGGGACGAGATGATCCACGTGGACGGCAGGGAGGTCTGGTTCACCCAGATGATTCCCCAGGAGGCGATCGTGATCCCGGAGAACATCGACGCGATCCGGGCCGCCATGAAGCTGCAGTCCGACTACCTGGAGGCGATCAACGAGACGAACAAATACCTCAGAATCGGAGAGCTGGTTTGATCGACAACCGTATCCTCACTCTCGACGACCTGCCGGTGGAAGGCAAAACGGTTCTCCTGCGGGTGGATATCAACAGCCCCGTCGACAGCTCGAAGAAGATCAAAGATCCGACGCGGATCCGCAGGAGCCTGAAGACGATCGAGGAGCTCAACGCCAAGAAAGCGCGGTTGGTCATCCTGGCCCACCAGGCGGATCCCATAGAATACCAGAACTTCACCGTGCTCGAGGAGCATGCGGAGCTGCTGTCCACCTTTCTGGGCGTGAAGGTGGAGTACGTGGATGATGTGGCCGGGCCCTTCGCCCTCGAAAAGGTGCGGGGGATGAAGCCCGGTGAAATCCTGCTCCTGGACAACGTGCGGATCTATACGGAAGAGACGATCATCTTCGAGAAGGAGGTCAAGCTGTCTGCCGAGCAGCAGGCCGGCACGACCGTCGTGCGCAGGCTGGCGCCCCTGGCGGACTACTACGTGTGCGACGCCTTCGCCGCGGTTCATCGGTCCCAGCCGACCCTGGTGGGCTTTCCCGAGCTTCTTCCCTCGGCCGCCGGCAGGCTGTTCGAGGAGGAGATCGATACACTCACGAGAATCAGAAGCAATCCGCGGCGGCCCTGCATTTTCGTCCTGGGCGGGGCCAAGATACTCGATGCCTTCAAGATGATGCGCTGCGCCCTGGACGACGGGTCGGCGGACAGGATCCTCACCACCGGCCTGGCGGCTCAGGTCGTGCTGAAAGCCAAGGGATACGACCTGGGCAAGGCCAGCGAATCCTACCTCGAAAAGAAGAATCTCCTGGAGTTCGTTCCCGCGGCCCGGGAGAGCCTGGAAAGCCACCCCGACAAAATCATCTGCCCGGAAGACTTCGCCGTGGACAGCGGCGGGCAGCGGCTGGAAGTGGCGGCAGACCGGGTTCCCAATGAGGCTGCGATCGCCGACATCGGCGAAAAGACCATCGGCACCTACTGCGGACTCATCGGGGAGTCGCAGACTGTGTTCGTCAACGGACCGGCCGGCATCTACGAGAATC
Source organism: Spirochaetales bacterium (assembly GCA_016935715.1). GTDB lineage: Bacteria > Spirochaetota > Spirochaetia > SZUA-6 > DRHE01 > JAFGQJ01. The sequence continues at coordinate 20,719 of JAFGQJ010000220.1, read as the reverse complement.
CTCCGTTCGACCTGGGAACCAGGCGGCTCTGGGAGGCGGTCGCCTCCGCCCAGGCATTCTCCGTGCTGGGAGGGGGGGACTCCATCGCCGCGGCCGGGCTGTTCGGGATCCAGGACGGCATCTCCTTCATCAGCACGGCAGGGGGCGGCCTGATCCGTTTCCTCTCGGGGGAGAAGCTGGCTGTCGTGGAGGCGTTGGAAAAATCGGCCGACAGGTTCGGCCGCAAGATCTTGCAGACAAAGTAAAAGGGAGGAATTCGAGTGAAAAAATTGCTGAAGAGCCTGTTCGGCACGGAAAAGGTACTGACCGTGATTCCCGGAACGGTGGTTGCGGTTGCCGTCATGCTGCTATCTCTGCTTGCGGCCAGGTATCTGGGTGAGTTCTTCAAAGCCCGGTTCAACCTGCAGTCATCCCCGGTATCCACCTTTCTCCTGGCCATCATTCTGGGCATTCTGCTCCGCAATATCATCAAATTTCCGAAGATATTCGAGCCGGGATTCAAATTCTGCGTGGCCAAGCTGCTCAGGCTGGGGATCATCTTCCTGGGAATCCGCCTGAGCATTCTGGCGATCGCCAAGATCGGCCTGGTCGCGGTCGTCGTGGTGGTCATCTGCATCACCGCAGGCATCGTCCTGGCCAGTCTCTACGCGCGGATATTCAAGGTGAGCAACCGGCTCGGCACCCTGATCGCCGCGGGCACGGCCATCTGCGGGGTGAGCGCCATCGTGGCCACCGCACCGACCATCGGCGCCAGGGAGGAGGAAACCGCCTACGCGATCAGCACCATCACGATCTTCGGCCTGCTGGCCACGCTGGTGTACCCCTACCTCGTCGAGCTGGTGCTCCGTCTCAACCTGGGACAGGCCGGAATCTTTCTGGGTACCGCGGTTCACGACACCTCCCAGGTAACCGGGGCTGCCTTCATCTACGACCAGATCTGGAACCGGGAGGTCTCCAGGATCGCCATCACCACCAAGCTGGTCCGCAATACCTTCATGATGGCGGTCATCCCGATCCTGTCGGTGATGTACGGACGCCGGAACTCCGAGGCTGTCGATCCGGCCGGCGGCGATCCGGCCGGCGGTGCCCGGCGGGTCAACGTTCTCAAGCTTTTTCCCACCTTCGTGCTGGGCTTCCTGGCCTTCGCCGTGTTTCGCTCGATCGGCGATGCCTTCACAGCCGGGCAGTCGGGAAGATTCCTCTTCTGGGGGACCCCGGAATCCTGGACGGCATTCTACTCGGTTATAAAAGAGGCGGCCACCTATCTGCTTTCCATTGCCATCGCCGCCGCGGGTCTGAGCACTCAGTTTTCGAAGCTCAAGCAGCTGACGATCAAACCTTTTCTGATCGGCCTGATGGCCGCGGTCTCCGTCGGTCTGATCAGCTTCATCCTGGTTCAGATCCTGCGGGGGCCGATCAACGCGCTGCTTCCCGCATGAGACAGGCCGGGCCGGCGGGTGGATGACTCTGGAGCAGGATCCGGATACAATCGGGATTCAACACGGGCGCTGCTCCCTCTTTCGGGAGGCACGACCGCCTGAGACAAACCTATCGAGGAGGATCGAATAATGAAGCTTTTCATCGACACGGCAATGATCGACGAGATCAAGGAGGCCTGGAGCTGGGGGATCGTGGACGGCGTAACGACCAACCCGACCCACGTGGCGGCATCTGGCAAAAAATTCCTCACCGTCATCGAAGAGATCTGCGCCGTGGTGGACGGGCCGATCAGCGCCGAGGCGGTCAGCCTGGACGCCGAGGGGATCATCAAGGAAGCCCGGGAAATCAGCAAGATCCACAAGAACATCGTGGTCAAGGTCCCTGTAATCCGGGAAGGGTTCAAGGCGGTGAAGAAACTGACGGAGATGGGCATCAAGACCAACATGACCCTCAACTACAGCGCCAGCCAGGCTCTGCTGGCCGCCAAAGTAGGCGCAGCCTACATCAGCCCGTTCGTCGGCCGGCTGGACTATATCAACCAGGAGGGCATGGAACTGGTGCGGCAGATCAGGCAGATCTACTGCAACTACGGATACAAGACGGAGATAATCGTGGCGGCTATCCGGCATCCCGAGCACGTCCTGCAGTCGGCGCTGATCGGGGCGGATGTCTGCACCATGCGCTTCGACATCATGAAAATGCTCTTCGACCACCCCATGACGGACATAGGGCTGGAGCAGTTCCTGAAAGACTGGGAGAAGGTTCCGAAATAGCTCGCTGACGGGGCGTTCCTGTCGGATCACCTGCCCACGTCGAAGAAGCGATCGAAAACGAGATCCGCCGCTCCCTTGCAGGCGATGGTGGGCTGATACGCCTCCGAGATCACCTTGACCGTGCTCAGCTGGCTGTCCACGGCCAGCTTCTCCAGGCGCCGGCGGATCCTCGAGACGAAATAATCGGACAGGAATCTGTGCATCGACACGATGAGCACCGCCTGCGGATTCAGAACGTTGACCAGGCTGCATACCGCTGAGCAGAGGATATCCCCCAGCCGGGTCATCGCCTCGACGATCCCCGGCTCCTTCTGCTCCAGGAGCGTTTCCAGGTTCTCCCAGCTCGGAGCGTGGCCGGCCTGCTCCATCTCCCTCAGTATCGCCTCCTCCGAGAGGTAAGTCTCCAGGCATCCCCTGGCCCCGCAGTCGCACAGCCGGCCGTCCAGGTCCACGGAGAGATGCCCTACCTCCAGAGCGGTCTTGTTCTGGTTCACGAAAGCCCGGCCGTCCTGAATGAACGCCCCTCCTACCCCGGCCCGCAGCAGGAGCGCCAGCATCGATTCCTGACCCCTGGCCCGGCCGTAACGGTATTCACCGAGGGCGATCACCGAGCAGTTGTTGTGGATATAGACGGGAGTGCCGAAAGCCTCGCCGATCCTGTCTTTTATGCCGTAGTTGGTCATCCCCTTCGCCCGGGGATACTTGAGAATCTTTCCCCGTTCGATGTCGACGACTCCCGGAGCCCCGATGCCGATCCCGATGATCCTCCGCTCCTCGATGCCCGAGCTGCTCACGGCGCTGCTTATGAGACCCTCGATCCGCCTCATCATCTGCTCCGCGTCGATCCCGGCTTCGAATCGAACCAGATCTTCGTGGACCGGCCGGCCTGAAAAGTCGACGACCAGCACCGCCGCCGACTGCCACCAGAAATCCAGCCCGATCGCGTAGCAGGCGCCCGGGTTCGCGCAGAAGAACGATGGTTTGCGCCCCTTTTTCTCGGTCTTCATCCGGTCGGTCCGGCACTCCTGGATGAAGCCCTGATCCACGAGGTTGGTGAAGATGCGGAAGACGGTGGGCGGCTTGAGACCGGTCAGCGCGGCCACCTCGGACTGGGATACGCCCCTGCGGTTGTAGATCAGCTTGAGGACGAGCTTTTCGTTGCGCTCCCGGACGTCCCGGCTTCTCAGTGGTCTCGTCTTCATGATTTCTTTCTGAAAATAAATTATACAGACCCTGAGGCGGCTTTGTAAAGGAGTCTTCCGGGGTCCTGTGCAGTTCTCATTTGGACAGACAAAGTCATTACGGCATGAGTGTCGATTATTGATAAAGGAAAGCCGTAGCAGAGATGGAATTGCTCCAACCATCCTCTTTGGCGACTGGCGGCCCGGTGGGCTTAGGGTCGGCTGCCGGTGAACGAAGGGGTGGATTCGATGCAACTGCCGTCGATGGAGATTTGATGTGGGAGGCTACACGGATAGATAACCCGGCAATCACATAAAGGACAGGTCGATGATGCTGGATTGCCTGGACTTCGTCCATTACGGCCCTCGATTATCTCCTGTCCAGGAGAATAACCGTCCCGTAGCCGGCGGCGGCGCTGAAAACAACAGTCCGAGTCCGACAGGCTGTCAGTCCCCCTGTAATTCTCATTGCTGCATTGAGTTGCCTTTTCAAGATAAATGCGGCCGCATTCGAGCTCCCCTCAACTCTCCGGTGCGAAAAACTGCTCGCCGAGAATTGCTGGTGCCCCCACCGTTGACAAGCCCCGGGCTTACAACTAAGATAAGCTTCCCGTGTAGCTGTCTGCGGTAACCCGCAGTACTCTGCTGACGGACAAAACTCTTCATACATGCGAGGTTTTCGAAGATGCCGATATGGTTGTCGAAAGGGGACGTGGCAGCCCTCATGGATACGGAGCAGACCCTCGAGGCCGTGGAACAGGTCTTCCGGGCTCACGGGGAGGGTCGTGCCGTGGTGCCGACAAAAATAAGTCTCGACCTCTCCCAAGCGGGAGCCGACGGCTGGATGAACTCCATGCCCGCCTATGTCGTGGATGCCGCGGCGGCGGGTATCAAGTTCGCCGGTGGATTCATCCATAATCCCGAACGGGAAAACCTTCCCTATGTAATGGCCACGATACTGCTGATCGATCCCAGAAACGGCCTGCTCAAAGCGGTGATGGACGGATATCAGATCACCATAGAACGAACCGGTGCCGCGCCTGCGGTGGCGGCGAGATACCTGAGACCGGAGTTCGAAAAGCTGGCCGTCATCGGCGCGGGGGCGGTGGGCAGGGCTGTAGTTCGGGCGTTCGACCGCACCCATCGCCTAAAGGAAATCTGGCTCCACGACATTTCCGAGAAGGCCGCACGGGAAGCTCTGGATTCACTCCGAGGATCCGTACAAACACCGCTCGAGGTCGCGGCAAGCGCGCGGGCCTGCGTTACAGATGCCGAAGTGGTCGTGACTGCTACCCATGCCAATTCTCCACTTTTCAACAAGAAGGATGCCGTGCCGGGATGCCTGATTCTCCCTCTGGGATCATTTTGCGAGCTGGATCCCGCGCTCGTAATGGAGGCGGGGGCCAGAATAGTGGATCACCTGGGACAGAACATGCATCGGGGTGAATTTTTCCCGTACTTTCGGGACGGCAAGTTGGCGGAATCGGATATCTACGCAGAGATCGGAGAAATCGTCGCGGGGAGCAAGCCAGTTCCCGATACCGGAAACCGACCCCTGATCACTTCCCTTATCGGTATCGGTTCCCTGGATATTGCCCTGGCCAAGCGGGTTTACGACGCCGCTAACTCAAAAGGGCTGGGTTTGCGTTTCGAGTGATTTCGATATCAAAATTAGGAGGATTTGTATGAAGAGATCCAAAAGTCCTGGACGGACCGTAGTCCTGGCGGGCCTGATGATCGGCCTTTTTTGCATGTCTGCCGGTCTGGCCGTGGGTGCCCCGGCTCCTGGTGGGGAATTGGTGGTTGCCAAACCCACCGACCCCCAAAGCCTCGATCCGCAGCTGGATTCCGGGGGTCCATCGTCGGAGATTCAGTATGGCGTGCTGGAAAATCTCGTGTCCTTCGATGCGAACATGGAGCTGCGGCCCGAGCTGGCGACCTCCTGGGACATATCTGCTGACGGCAGAACATACACTTTCAGTCTGCGCCGGGGCGTAAAGTTTCACGACGGCACGGATTTCAACGCTGATGCGGTGAAGTTCATGGTGGAACGCTCGATGGGCAAGATTGACGGTAAGAAGAACCGCTACCTGAATCTCATCCAGCCCCTGCAGTCAGTAGAGGTTGTCGACCGTTACACCGTTCGCATGATTCTGAAAAGCCCCTTCGCTCCTTTTCTCAATTCCCTCGCCCACACCGGTTTTTCCATTTTCAGTCCCACGGCTTTCAACACGATGGGTGCAGCATTCGGGCAGGCGCCGGTGGGAACCGGTCCCTTCAAGGTCGTGAAGTGGACAAAAGGACAATCCATTGTTATCGAGAAGAATCCCGATTACTGGAAGTCCGGTGTTCCTCTTCTCGAACGGATTACCTTTCGAATCCTTCCCGATGCTCAGACGCGGATCGCAGCGCTGCGGGCAGGAGAGGTGGACTTCGTTCTGCAGATACCGGAGAACCTGTACACCAGCATCAACGCGGTGCCGCAGATCGCGGCCATCAAGACGCCGACTCTGCGGACAGTCTTTTTCCAGTTCAACCCCACCAAAGCGCCCTTCGATGACGTCAACGTTCGCAAGGCGTTTTGCCACTTGATCGACAACGAGCTGATCGCGAATACGATCCTCGAAGGATTGCATTTTCCCGCCGAGCAGCCGACCCAGCCCTACGGTGTCTGGGGAATCGCCCGCGGAATCCAGCCCTACACCTATGATCCGGACCTGGCGGCCCGTGCCCTCGAGGCCTCAGGGTGGCGCAAGGACCGGCGCCGCGGGTGGATGAAAGACGGGCAGCCTCTGAGCTTCACACTTTGGACCACCACCAATCGCTATCCCCAGGATTCGACGATCGCCGTGGCGATCAAGAGCATCCTCGAGGGACAGGGGATGCAGGTGGAAGTACAGACCCGGGAATGGGGGGCGTACCGAGACAGCATCTTCAATAAGGAGTTCCAGGTGTACCTCTTTGGGGCGGGCGCCTCGACTGGTGATGTCGACTACGTCTACAGTACCCTCTTCGCCTCGACCAGTCGATACTCCCAGAAACCCTCCGCCGCAGAGCCGATATTGAATGAGGCCCGCACCACACCTCAGGAAGAGGAGAGACTGCGTCTGTCGCGAGAGTTCCAGCAGGTGATCCGGGATGAGTACCTGTGGAATCCGATCTACTGGATGTCCCAGCTGCTGGCCATGAAGGACTCGGTTCAGGATTTCGAACCCCGGCAGGATGAGCAACTGGATTTTTCCACGGTGTGGCTGCAGAAGTAGAGGAGCTTCGAACCGTCGCCTGAACGATGAAAAGGCGCCTGAACATCAACGAGTCGGTCGCCCTGGCTTTCGTGGTTCTGTTCGTAGTACTGGGACTGTTTGCGCCCTGGATCGCGCCGTACGATCCGGACGCCGTAGACCTGCTGTACCGCAACAGTCCACCATCCAGGGCGCACTGGCTCGGAACCGACGTCTTGGGACGGGATATGCTGAGCCGTCTGATATACGGCGCACGGGTGTCCCTGCTGGTGGGGTTCATCTCCGTACTGTGGTCACTGCTGTTCGGCGTGCCCCTCGGCCTGCTTGCGGGATACCGGGGGGGCAGGTTCGACCTGGTGAGTATGCGGGCCATGGACATTCTCCTTTCCATGCCCCGAATCGTTCTGGCCATATTCGCGGTAACGGTGCTCGGCCCCGGATTGATCAACATGACCATAGCCATAGGGATATGGAACATCCCTGTGTTCGCCCGTTTGGTGCGGGGAGACGCTCTGGCCATCCGGGAAAAGGATTTCATCACTTCTGCACACGCTGTTGGGGTGAGTCCCCTGAGAGTGATGTTCGTCCACATCCTGCCCAATTGTCTGAACTCGATCGTCATTACCGCTACCCTCCTGATCAGCACGGCCATCCTGGTCGAAGCAGGCCTCAGTTTCCTCGGGCTCGGGCTGCCACCGGGAACCCCCTCCTGGGGAGCCATGATCAACGAAGGGCGAAACCATATCTGGACTGAGCCGCGGCTGAGTATCATACCGGGAATCGCCATTACACTGCTGGTGCTCTCTTTCAACATACTCGGAGACTCTCTGCGTGACAGGCTCGACCCGAGAAAATCCTCGGTCCGGGGGAAGCTCTGAATGGGATCCTATCTCCTGCGGCGGCTCTTGGTACTGATTCCGACTGTTCTGGTGATAGCTACAGTGGTCTTCTTCGGGATCCACTTTGCTCCCGGAGATCCCGCCTCAATCACCCTTGGGCTGCACGCCACCGATGAGGCGGTAGAGGCGGTACGCCACGATCTGGGGCTGGACCGCCCGCTCATCCTCCAGTACCTGCGCTTCATCTACGGTCTGGTGAGGGGGGATCTGGGCCGGTCATTTCACAGCGAGCAGCCGGTTCTGCGGCTCGTAGCCACGGCTTTCGTCCCCACGTTGTTGCTGGTAAGTGTCAGTATGGCCATGGCACTGCTGGCCGGGGGCATCATAGGTGCCATGGCCGCGGTCTATGAAAATACGCCGGTGGACGCCTTCGCGCGGATCCTGGCGGTCGTAGGCGTTTCGGTTCCGGTTTTCTGGTCGGCTCTGCTGTTCATCATCCTATTCGGTGTTCATCTCAAATGGCTGCCCGTGGCCGGCTACGGATCCTGGCAACAGATCGTTCTTCCGGCGATCGCTCTTTCCGGTCAGACGATGGCGTTCATAGCCCGGCTTTTCCGGTCCAACCTGATCGACGAGAAGCGGCAGGACTATGTGCGTACGGCCCGGTCCAAAGGTATCCGGGAAAAGCGGGTATGGTGGCGCCATATTCTGCGCAACAGCCTGCTATCCGTGGTCACATTGGTGGGAGTCCGGATGGGAACCCTGCTGGGGGGAGCCGTGATCATAGAAAATGTATTTGCCTGGCCGGGGCTTGGGACCCTGATCGTGACCGCCGTGAGCGCCAGAGACTATCCGGTCGTGCTGGGCGGAGTTATATGGATCGCCGTCATGGTCACACTGATAAACTTGCTCGTCGACCTGGTGTACACGGTGATCGATCCGAAGATCATATACTCGTGACCGTTTGGAGACGCTCCGTCGGCACTGCGGTGCCGGCGAGTATCCGGGAAATGTTTTTCAAACGCACCTCCGTAAAATTGCATGCTGAAAACGAGGAGAGAGAAACTTATGAATCATTCAACCAAGCAGCTGCTCGATGAGGACAGGACAGCGATAGCCGCGGTGGACCGCCGAGCAGATGAGCTGATCGAGTTGAGCGACCGCATCCATTCGAATCCCGAGCTCGGATTCGAAGAACACAAGGCGGTTCGTTGGATCAGCGAAAAACTTGCAGCCCTGGGTTTCCGAGTTGAAAGGGGCGTCGCCGGGCTGGACACGGCTTTCCGGGCTGTTTTTCGGGGAAGCGGCGACAGGCCCAATTTGGGGTTCGTTGTAGAATACGACGCCCTGCCCGGACTGGGGCATGCATGCGGGCACAATACGAAGGGTCCGGCCACGATCGGCAGCGTGGCGGCGATATTGGAAGTCCTGCCCTCGATACCCGGCACGATTACGGTGATCGGTACACCCGCAGAAGAAGGCGGGGGTGGCAAAGTGATCATGGCGGAGGCCGGGGTGTTCGGCGGCCTGGATATGTCCATCGCCTTGTCGGTGGGGCCGAAGAACATGACCGGACTGGAGACTCTGGCATCCAGGGAAGTGGGCATCACCATCCGGGGTCTCGCAGCCCATGCCCACGCTCAACCGCACAAGGGTCGCAACGCATTGTCCGCCTTGATCTCCGGGTTCAACCAGCTGAACTCCCTTCGCCAGCAATTCACCGCCGATATGCGGGTAAACGGTATCATCACCAACGGAGGCGAAACCGTTGGTGCGATCCCGGCGGAAGCCTCAGCTTCGTTCATGATAAGCACCGCTGCAACCGAATCCCAGGCGCAGCTGCAGGAGATGATCCTGGGCGTTTTCACTGCCTGTGCGGAAGTTCACGGCTGTTCCATCGACACAAATCCGGGTCTCCTGTACCGGGAGATGAAAGTGAACCGGCCGCTGGTGACTTTAATCGAGGAGAAATTCCGGGCACTCGGTCTCGAGGTGGGCAAACCCTCTTTCGGCGGAGGAACCGGGGCCACGGACATGGGAAACGTCAGCCAGGTCACGCCTTCCGATTCGGTCTGGTTGGACCTGGGCTCAGAGGTCATGCCTCATACAGTAGAATACGCCGAAGCTTCGAGGACCGAACCGGGTCACAGGGCGTTGCTCAACGGCGCAAAAACCGGTGCTTTGATTATGCTGGAGCTGCTGCGCTCTCCGGATCGGTTGAAAGAGATCCGGGAAGCCTTCTCGCAAGGATAAACCCGTGACCTACGGCGAATTGTTCAGGGACCTGGCCCCCTCCAGGCCGACGGTGTTGGGCCCAAAAGCTGGAATCGCAACGGGTCACTATCTGGCCACAGCGGCGGCCGCCCGCGTGCTCTCGGGCGGTGGGAACGCCATCGATGCAGGGGTGGCCGCCGGACTTTGTCTGAACGTGGTGCATAATGACATGTGCTCCCTGACGGGTGTGGCCCCGATTATGGTGTACAATGCGGAGCAGCGGAAAGTGTTCTCCATCGCCGGGGTGGGCACCTTCGGGCGTGCCGTTGACCCCGCGCAGCTGCGCCGCGACTACCCGGACCGCCGAATACCCTGGCCGGAGAATACCGTTGTTCCGGCTTCCCTCGATGCCTGGATTACGGCGCTGAGGGACCACGGGACTCTGTCCTTCCGGGAGGTTGTGCAGCCAGCATTGGAGTATGCCGAAGACGGCTATCCCGTCGGAGTGTTTCAGCATTATGCAATAGGCGAGTTCATCGAAACCTACCGGCGATGGGAGGAGAACAGAAAGATATTTCTCCGCGAAAACGAGCCTCCGGTGATCGGCGAACGTATCATTCAGAAGGAATTGGGCCGGTCGTTGAGACGACTTATCGACGCTGAAACGAAGATGCTCGGACGGGGCAGACAGGCGGCCTTGGAGGCGGTTCGGGACTACTTCTATCGGGGTCCGCTTGGCGACCAATTGGCCGATTTTGCAGCCCAGGTGGGCAGCCCGCTCAGCCGGGAGGATTTCGCCTCTTATCGAGTGCGCTACGAGCAACCCTACTGCATTCCCTTCCGGGGACTGGAAGTCTACGGTTGCGGCCCCTGGTCCCAGGGACCTGTCCTGCTGCAGGCGCTGCGCTTCTTGCAGGCCTGTAACCCGGACTTCGAAACGGTGCAAGCCGCCGAAGCAGCACACCTGATCGTAGAATGCCTGAAGCTGGCCTTCTGGGATCGGTACACCTACTACGGAGATCCTCTGTTTACAGACGTCCCGATGACCGAGCTTCTGAGCGAAGAATACTCTCGCCGCAGGACCCGCGAGATCGATCCCGAGATCGTGAAGGAAAATCCCGATGCCGGAACGGCTCCTCATGGTATGAAGCCGGGCAGACGGGACGGCCTGAGTGACACCAGCTACGCCGCTGTGATGGATCGCCGGGGCAATATCTTCTCAGCCACCCCGAGCGACGGCTACTCTCAGGGGGGGATCTGTCCCGGACTCGGGCTGCACATTTCGGAGCGCGGCGGTCAAGGCGCCCTGGAGGAAAACAACCCCAACTCGATTCAACCGTTGAAACGGCCCCGTCTTACCCCGAATCCGAGCCTGGTGCTCAAGAACGGGAAGCCGTACATGGCTTTCGGCACTCCGGGGAACGATCGGCAGGCCCAGGCCATGCTCCAGGTGCTGTTGAACATGGAGATTCACGGCATGGAACCGCAGCTTGCGGTGGAGGCGCCCCGCTTTGCAACCTACAGCTTTCCCGCCTCCACCCACCCGAGAACCGTGTTTCCAAACGTCCTGCAGATTGAGGGCGCCTACCCGGACGAGGTGGCCGACGGACTGCAGCGGCGGGGACATATGGTACGGAAATGGCCTTTTCGACACTGGCAGGCTGGCGGGGTTTGTCTGGTCAGGTTTGATGGGGAGAGGGACATCTTCGAAGCCGCTGCGGACAACCGGCGCGACGGCTATGCTCTCGGAATCTAGGAAAGGGAGAACCGACATGCATGCAGCACGGAATCAGCGTCTCCGGCAGGAAATGGGGAAGGCGGGTCTGGATGGGATTGTGCTTTTTCCGGGGTCCACCTTTGCCTACCTTGCCGGTTACACGCCTCTGAGCCTGGAACGGTTCGTGGCGCTGGTGCTGCCCACCCGGGGGGAATCCGTGCTTGTGGCGCCCCTGGTGGAGGCCGACTACGTCGCGGAGCGGATCGGCGTGCAGCGGACTGTCCGCTTTCCGGACCATGTCTCACCGGTCGGTGCCGTGGGACGGATCATGGGGTCCCTTGACCGTTCCGACGGGAGAACTCTGAAGCTGGGAATCGAGTACGCCCGGGCCCGCCTTTTCGAGAGGGAAACTCTCTCCCTGGGAGGTCCCCAGGGGTTCGAGATGGCAAACGTCGACCCTATAGTGGAACTCCTGCGCATGCGCAAGGACCAGGGGGAACTGCGGATCCTGTCTGAGGCCGCTAGCATCGCCACGGAGGCCATTATGCTCGGATGTGAAAGGCTGGGACCTGGATGTTCCGAGAAAGAGGTAGCCGAGGCGATGCGAGAGTCGATCCGGGAGCGGGGTGCCGTTCCCTTTCAGGCCAGTGCTGTCTCCGGACCCGAGACCGCTTTCCCCCATGCCGTCCAAACGGGCCGCCGCTTCCAGCGGGGAGACACGGTGCTTGTCGCGGCCGTTCTTACCTGGCGCGGCTACTATGCGGATCTAACCCTTACCGCCGGAATCGCCCCGCTTTCAGGGGCGACCGCCGACATGATCGAAGGAGCGCGCCGGATGCAGGCCGCCGCTGTCGGGGCGCTCGGTCCGGACAGCACGCCGGATCGGCTCGACCGGGCGGCCCGAGAGGCGGGCGCGCCGTACACCCGGGATTTCCTGCATCGCTCCGGTCACGGAGTGGGGCTGGATGTGCACGAACCTCCGTTCCTCAACATCGGCGGGAACAGGCCTATCCAACCGGGGGCGGTTATGTCGATTGAACCGGGATTGTACATCCCCGGTGTCGGGGGGGCTCGCTTCGAGGATGAATTCCTCCTGACCGAAACGGGAAATGTTGAAAAACTATCAGAGCTGCCCCAAAATATCGTTGCGGGCTGAGTCGGATATCCCGGCATCAGGAAGTGCGAATGGCCCGGAGCCGAAGCTCCTCCGCTCGATGACAGCTCACGAAATGTTCCTCCCCCACGGCACGATACTGAGGCACCTCGTTTGCGCACACCCCCAGGGCATAAGCGCAGCGGGGGTGAAAGGGGCATCCGGCGGGCGGATCGATCGGGGTGGGAACGTCTCCCTGCAGCACGATGCGCTCAATTTGGAAATCCGGGTCGGGAATCGGGATCGCAGATATGAGGGCTTCGGTATATGGATGTTTCGGATCGGCGAAAAGTTCCTCCGAAGGAGCCAGCTCCACCACTTTCCCCAGGTACATCACCCCGATGCGCCGGCTGATGTGTCGAACAACCGACAGGTCGTGGGCGATGAACAGGTAGGTGAGGCCGAACCGTCCCTGCAAGTCTTCGAGCAGGTTTATGACCTGAGCCTGGATTGATACATCCAGGGCGGAGACCGGCTCGTCAGCCACCACCAATCGCGGTTCCAGAGCCAGTGCACGGGCGATACCGATCCGCTGACGCTGACCGCCGGAAAACTCGTGGGGATATCGCTGTACATGTTCCGGTTTCAGCCCCACAGCTTCCAGAAGCATCCGCACACGATCCTGCAGCTCGCTTCCCCGGCATACCCCGTGAACCAGTAAAGGTTCTCCCACGATCGTCCCAACCCGCATCCTCGGGTTGAGAGACGAGAAGGGATCCTGGAAGATGATCTGCATCTCCGTGCGCAGCAACTGCAGCATTTCGGGGGAAGCCGCGGTCAAGTCCACCTCCCTGACCGGCTGTCCCGTGGCAGCGAGCCTGGAGCTGCGGAAGCGGATGGAGCCGGAGGTAGGCTCCAGCAGGCGCATGAGCAGCCTTCCCGTAGTGGTTTTTCCGCACCCGCTTTCTCCAACGAGTCCCAGGGTCTCACCATCGGTGATAGACAGGTTCACGTCGTCGACGGCCCTGACCTGGGCTACCGCTCGTCTGAGCAATCCCCGGCGCACCGGGAAGTATTTGCGGAGATTCTCTGTTTCCAGCAGCACATTTCGCTCAGACAAGGAAGACATCAGGACCGCACCCCCTCCTGGAGCCAGCAGGATACGGAGTGTCCCGGGGCTATTTCTCTGAGCACCGGGATTTCTGACCGGCATATCTTCATCGCGTGGGGGCAACGCGGATGGAATACACAACCCCCGGGAATGTCCGTCGGATCCGGAACAACGCCTTCAATCGGGACCAGACGGTGTTTTTCCCTGACCGTCAGGGACGGCATGGAGACCAGAAGCCCCTTCGTATAGGGGTGCCCGGGGTGCCGGAATATCTCCCGTGTTGGAGCCAACTCTACGACCCTGCCGAGATACATCACCAGCACGTCGTCCGCCTCCCGGGCAACCACACCCAGGTTATGAGTGATGAAAAGAATCGCGGTCCGGAATTCTTTTCTAAGCTCTTCGATCAGCTCCAATACCTGAGCCTGTATGGTTACGTCCAGCGCGGTGGTCGGTTCATCGGCAATCAGAAGCGACGGATTGCAGGACAGGGCCATTGCAATCATGACTCTCTGACGCATGCCTCCGGAGAGTTGATGGGGATACTCGTCTATTCGTTTCGCAGGGGCCGGGATGCCGACGGCCCGCAGCATGTGAATGGCTTTTTCCCTTGCTCCTTTGTGGCCAAGATCTTGATGCGTGATTATAGCTTCCTTGATCTGAGTCCCGATGGTTTGCGCCGGATTGAGTGAGGTCATCGGTTCCTGAAAAATCATCGAGATTTCGTTCCCCCGGATGCTGCGCATCTCCTGGCCTCTGGGAGGCAGGCGCGTAAGATCTACTGTGCGGTCGCGGCTGCGATAAAGAATCCGTCCGCTTACGATTCTGCCCGGCCGTTCCAGTAAACCCATGACTGCCAGGGCGGTGACGGATTTACCGCAGCCACTCTCACCGACAACCCCCAGCGTGCGTTCCGGCTCAATGTTGAAACTCACGCCGTCCACAACCCGGGTTTCACCGGGTTCGGTAAAAAAACTTACTTTCAGATCCTGAACGTCAAGTAGCGGCACTTCGGCTCGTTATCTCCCAAAGTTTCCTGTTGTGTCCCGTGATCCGGGGCTGTCATTATAGCGGAGGTTCCGTGAACTGACAACGGCGGGGCGTGAAAACCCACGAGATACTTGAAGCGAGGGCAGAGGGTGCGATACTCTCGGACCAGGAGCCGCCATCTTGCTCCAAAACCTCTGATAACACCCAAGGGGGCCTGAAAACACTCATGAACCTGCTATCCTCTGAACAATTCATCTCCCGCCGCTCGCCGGTTGTTTCGACCCGGGGTCTGGTGGCTACCAGCCAGCCCATAGCGACTCTGACGGGTGTCGACATCCTGAAAGGGGGAGGCAGCGCGGCGGACGCGGCCGTTGCCGCGGCTGCGGTGCTTCAGGTCACTCAACCCTGCTCCACCGGACTCGGGGGGGATTGCTTCGTTCTGTACTACTGCTCCGAAAGGAGAAGCGTCGAAGCCCTTGACGGCTCCGGCCGCTCGCCCCGGGCTTTAACGGCCGAGATGGCCCGTAGCGCGGGGTTCGTCGATCGCCTGCCTCCCTATCACCCGTACACGGTCACTGTGCCCGGCGCTCCTGCCGCATGGATGGACGCCCACAAGCGATGGGGGCGTCTGCCGATCGCCGATATCCTGCAACCGGCGATCGAGATTGCGGAGAGGGGATTTCCCGTCAGCCCTCTAACGGCCGGCTGGTGGGAGGAAAGGGCACGTCGGACGTTGAGCAGGCACCGCCACGGGGGGGAGCTGATGATAGACGGCCGGGGACCCCGCCCGGGGGAGGTAATGCGGCTGCCCAACCTCGCCCGAACCCTGCGGACCCTCGCCGAACGGGGAAGGGAGTCTTTCTACAGCGGAGAGATCGCCGAAAGGATAGTTGCCGCCGTAAGAGAAGCCGGAGGGATGATTAACATGTCCGATCTGGGCGAACACGAGTCTAACTGGGTGGATCCGATCCGGATCGAGTACCGGGGCTGTCACGTTTGGGAATGCCCGCCCAGCGGGCACGGGCTGGCTGCTCTCCTGGCCCTCAATATCCTGAAGATGTCGGATTTTGACGGGCTCCCTGCCGGCGGGACGGACCGTTTCCATCTGCTGGTAGAGGCCATGCGCCTGGCCTTCGCGGATGCCGGGAGCTACATCGGGGACCCGGAATTTACCGATGTCCCCTTGTCCGGGCTTCTTTCGGAGGAGTACGCCGAGCTGCGGGCAAAAACCATTTCCATGAAGCGAGCGGCGGAATCACCGCTTTGCGGGGATCCTGCATCCTTTGCTTCAGCGGGCGGAGATACCGTCTATTTTTGCGTGGTGGATACGGAGGGTAATGCCTGTTCCTTTATCAACAGCAATTACCTCGGTTTCGGAACGGGAATCGTGCCGGAAGGCTGTGGATACTCGCTGCAGAATCGCGGCTATGGATTCGTGCTGGAATCGGGGCATCCCAATTGTCTCGAACCGGGAAAACGCCCGTATCACACCATTATCCCCGGACTCTCCACCGATGCCGGCACGGGCTTGCTTCACTCGGCCTTCGGAGTAATGGGGGGAATGATGCAGCCCCAGGGACACCTGCAGATTCTCTCCGCCCTGATCGACGATGGTCTGGATCCGCAGGCAGCCTTGGATCGGGGGCGATTCCAGCTGGAGCAGGGTAGTCCGGACGGTGATTTGCTGGTCGAAGACAGCCTGAGTGAGGATCTGAGAGAGGGAATGAAGCGTCGCGGTCACCGGCTCAAGGTCCTGTCGGCTCTGGAGCGGAAGACTTTCGGCCTCGGGCAGATCATAGTTCGCGATCCCGACGGCGTGTATTGGGGAGGAAGCGATCCGCGCGGAGACGGCTGCGCCCTGGGTTTGTACTGAGCCTTGCTCCTTGCCTTCGATACCCCGTTTCGCGCTCCCGCCTCGTGACCAGGCTGGGATGAATTCCCACGACTTCGACCACGCCAAGAGGATGGTGAACGAATTGGGCGGCTATATCATGATCACCCATGGCTGAAGGGCCGGTGTACCTGGGCAGGGATACCCCGTTGCTGTTGCCGTTGGACCTCAGGCAGGGGGTGCGAGAAGATGATCTGATACATTCAACGATCGAAGTGCCCCCGCCCGGGCGCCTCAAAGTCGTCTCAAGGCGGCAAAATCCCCCTCGAAGGGCGAGCCCTCCCTGAAGAAGACCGGCGGCGCCCCGAGAGGCGCGGCCACCCGCTGCCACCCCGGCTTGCAGGGCTTCCCGCTCCAGAGGTGGGTCCAGCGGTCCTCGGGCAGGTACACGTAGCGGTAGCGGCGCCTGGGGGAGATCACCGGAGCAACCAGCAGATCCCTGCCGAGCAGGTACTGGTACTTGAGCTTGTGCAGCCGGGGGTCGCTCTCGTAGTGCAGGTAGGGATGGCGGATCGGAGCCAGCCCGTTCGCCTGATACTCCTGCAGGGCCTGCCGCCGGTACGCCTCGAGGCCGTCGAAGACCCGCGTCATCCTGGCCAGAAACTCGAGGGTCTCCCGGTCCGAATCGAACTGCCAGTTGCGCTGGGGGCGGTTGCCCTCATGGCTGCGCATCTGCGGGGTGAAGGCGGCGAGCTCGGCCCAGCGCAGGAACAGCTCCTTGCTGCGCCTGACCCAGG
This sequence comes from Spirochaetales bacterium, assembly GCA_016935715.1. Taxonomy (GTDB): domain Bacteria; phylum Spirochaetota; class Spirochaetia; order SZUA-6; family DRHE01; genus JAFGQJ01. The sequence continues at coordinate 3,491 of JAFGQJ010000220.1, read as the reverse complement.
CCACGGTGGTGAATCCTCCCAGGTCGGAATGAAAATGCGCCCCGCCCTGCAAACCGAGGGATATCCCCGCCGGTATGACGGTGGCCAGGCCGTCGTTGATGCTCCAGCTCACCAGCTGATCCCCGGCCCAGAAAGCCGGCGACAGGCGGGTGGAGCCGTGATAGCCGGCGCGCATGAAGAAGACCACGTCCCCCTCCCGCCCGGCCTCGGCCACCGCCTCCCTGTTTGCCTGAGCCCACAGGACCGGGTAGCTGTTGTGCACCCGCTCCCAGCTCTCCCCGGAGTGCAGCACAGCCCCGGGAGGGAGGTACTCCCCGTAGTCCGCCATCCAGCCGTCCAGCCCGATGCCCAGCATGTTCTCCCGGATGATCCCCTTGATCCACTCCCGGGCCGCGGGGTTCGTCAGATCTATCATGGCCGCGGGAAAGTCGGTGATCGTAACCATCAGATCCCCGCCCGCTTGGTTCCTGACGCAGTACCCCCGTGCGCTCGCCTCCCGGTACAGTTCCCGCTCCACGGCCAGGAAGGGATTGATGTAGCCGAGAAAGCGGATGCCCCTGCCGTGAAGCTCCTCGATCAGCTCCGGAAGCCCGGGATAGCGCTCGGCATCGTAGCGCCAGTTCCACATCAGCTGGCTGCCGAAGGAGGTCAGCCGCCGGCCCACCCAGTCCTGGACCCAGAGGGCCGTCACGTTGACCCCGGCCTGCAGGGCCCGTTCCAGCTTCGCCCGGATCACCTCCGGTCCCCCCTGCACCCCCAGCCACATCCCCTTTTGGGTCCACCCGGGCAGCGGCGGCTGCCGGCCCATGAAGCCGCTCAGGGCGCCGACCAGAGCCGGAGCGCTTTCCCCGACATCGAAGACCAGCTTCCCGGGGATCTGCCAGAAGGCCAGGCGGTGACGCCGCCGGTCCCGGAAATCGAACTCCGAGTAGCCGGGAGTGTCGCAGTAGCAGTACCAGTTGCGGGAGGAGAGAAACAGCGCCATGGGGAAGTAGCTGCTGTACCAGTGGCCGCCGCTGCCGCTGCTCATCTGGGCGACCAGGGTGATCGGATCCAGGCCGCGTCCCACGCCCTGTTCCTGGCTCCAAATCGGCAGCCTGCAGCCCCTGAGGTTGAGGCGGGAGTACTGCTCCCCGCAGCCGTAGATCGCCTCATCCGCCTCGGCGTGCAGCTCCAGCCAGAGGCGGTTGAAGACCGGGTCCAGCCCGGCGATCCTGCAGACCAGCCGTCCCTGCTCCTCGGTAAACTCCAGGCGGGCCAGATCGGCAAAGGCCACCACCGCCCTGCCGGCCGATTCCTCCAGAACCCGGAAGTCCCGGCAGCGGATCCGCTCCCGCACCTCGTCGGCGACCCGGAAGTGACCGCGCACCGAGCTGTAGCGGCCCTGGCCCCGACCCACCGACAGCGCGGGATTTCCCCGGGAATGGCTGAACAGCTGCCGATCCTTGAAGGAGAGTGAAAAGCCCTCCGCCTGTTGCCGGATGCGGATCACAGGCGCGAATCCTCGTTCGAGCCCCCGGCTGAAAGAGATACGGAGCCCTCCGCTGCCGCGGCCTCCCGGGCTGCGAGGGCCAGCTCCAGCGCCCTGAGCGCATCCTCGTAGCCGGCTGCCGGTCTGCGCCCCTCGGCGATGCAGCGCGCGAAGTCCATGGCAAAATCCTTGATGCTCTGCGGCTCCAGGGCCTCCGCGCCGTAGACTCTGGAATCCGCCGCTTCGGGACCCCGGTTGGAATCCCCCCAGGCCACCAGGGCGCAGTAGCTGCTCTGCAGGTCGTCCAGGCGGCTGGCCGGATTGTCCTTCAGGTGGCACCAGGCAGTGGCTTTTCTGCCGTGCACCGCGAGGTTGAGGCTGAAATCGAAGCCGCTCAGGGCGTGGGAGATCTGGAAGATCCCCCCGGCGGACAGGGAACCCTGGATGAAGGCGATGTCTTCGAAATCGAAATCCGGATGGATTCGGTCGTTGGTTCTGCAGCTCAGGCTGGCGACCTCCCTGCCGGTGAGAAAGCGCAGCAGATCGAGCCAGTGGGAGGTCTCCTCCACGATCAGGCCCCCGGAGCTCTCCCTCCTCTGGATCCATTTCTGCCACTTGTCCCTCTTGAAGGGGCGGCGGAAGTGGTACAGGGTGAAGGCCTCCACCTCTCCGGTGATCCCTTCCTCGATGAGCCGGCGCAGCTGCCGGATGGCAGGGTTGAGCCGGAACTCGTAGTCCACGGCGAGGACACTGCCGGAATCGGACAGGGCCCTGCCCACCGCCTCCGCCTGGGGCAGGGAGAGGGCCAGGGGTTTTTCCATCAGCAAATGCCGGCCCGACCGGAGGATGCGCACGGCCAGCTCCGCATGGGTATGATCCGGCGTGCAGAGGCTGACGATTTCGATGCCCGGATCCTCCAGCAGCTCCTCCAGGGAGGTGAAGGTCCTGACCCCGATCTCCTCCCACCTGCGCGCCAGGATCTCCTGCGGGTACAGCCGGCGAAGCTCGGTCATGCTGCCCGCTTCGAAGGTCCCTCCCACCCTGGCCAGGCGACCGGGCATCAGGTCGCAGACCGCGGCCAGCTCCGCATGGGGGCTCTGCAGATAACCGGCGCAGTGGGCGTGGCCGATCCCCAGGCCGACGACCGCGGCCTTCACCGGATCCCGCCCCTCAGCAGCTGTTCCATGCGCCGCTTCAGCTGCGCCGCGAGCTCGAGGATCCCGGCCTCCTCCGTCACGGATCTCAGCCGCTCCAGGAAATCCTCCAGATACGGCAGGGCAGCATCCGCCTGGATCCGCCGCGGGGCCGCCGGGTAGAGATCCCTGAAGTTGTCGGTGCGGATGCGCCGCATGATCTCCGCTCCCAGTCCCAGGCCCCGCACCGTTTTGCGGATCCGCCGGGTGGGAACGAAGGGATTGTCCTGCTCGCCCTCCCCTTCGAGGAAGTCGAGCAGGCAGCGGCCCCGGGCCAGGTTGTCCTCCACCGACGCCCGGGGGAACTCGCTGAACCATTCGGGAAACCAGAAGGCGTCGGTCCCGAAGAGGATCCGCCGGCGGTAGCGGGCAAAGAACTCCCGGGCCGCATCCCGCTGCCGGTCCAGCTCGTGGTAGAAGTACAGCCCCGGGGCCAGGTCCAGGTGAGCCCCCGGATGAGCGTCGAGAATCCCCGCCAGCCGGGACAGGTCCTGGGCCAAGAACAACAGATGGGGGAAGATGACCGTCAGATCGGGGCAGGCCCGCAGCACCTCGAGGGCCTGCTGCTGCAGATCCTCGAAGGAGGGGATTCCGCCCCCGTCGGCCAGGGCCTGCTCCCATCCCGGGGGAACGAAGCCGGGAACGCTCCGGTGGGACCAGAAGATCAGGGGATCAGCGACGTGGATCAGCACCGGCATCCCCAGGCTCTCGGCCCGCCTGAACGCCTCGATCAGGGGTGGATCGTCCAGCCTGAGCCCCAGCTGGCTCTGGAAGCTCGGCTTGCCCAGAAAGATCTTCAGGCCGTCGAAACCCAGCTCCCGGAATCC
>JAFGQJ010000219.1 GCA_016935715.1 Spirochaetales bacterium | reverse complement strand
GCCAGGCGCACGGCCAGCTGACCGAAGCCCCCGTGTCCGTCGATCAGGGTCATGGCTGCCGTCTCCCGCACCACCGACGGTTCGGCCCCGGGATCCAGATCCCCGTCGATCTGAGCCTCGAAGTACGGGAAGGCGGCCACGCCGTGAGTCGCAATGCCCATGGCTTCGCTTTCCACCGCGACCTCCGCCAGGTAGCGGGCATTGCCTTCCGGCACGCCTTTGGCCTTCAGCAGCTCGAAACCGAAGCGAACCAGCCGCTGCCACGAGTAGCGCTTCACCGCCTCACACCACCCTTTCGCCGCGGGTGGCCGCGTCGGACCAGCCGCGCTTTCCTTCGTAGTGGCCCTTGAAGTCGTAGTCCAGCAGGCTGATCCGCACCAGCCACTTGCACCACTTGTAGGCATACTTGCCGATGGCCGCGATTCTCAATGGGAATCCATGCTCCCCGGTCAGGGGCTCCCCGTTCATCTCGTATACCAGGAGGAAGCGCTCCGGCTCCTCGACGACCTCCCGAAGGAAAAGATCCGTGGAGAATCCCTCTGCCCCGTGAAAGGCTATCTTGCGGACCTGAGGCCGTATCCCGCAGGCCTGCAGAACCTCATAGAGCCTGGCTCCGCGAAGCAGCACCCGGCCCCAATGCACCCGAGTCATGCACTGCAGCACGCTTTCGGTTTCCACGGGCTCGAAATCGTTGCGCAGCTCCAAAAGGCTGAAGGCGCCTTCCCGCTCCACGCAACCGTCCACCTTCAAGCGAAACAGTGAGTTGTCCCTGCTCCACCGCCCGAGCTCGGCTGGGAGGCCGAAGATATCGTAGCGGAAAAGATGCTCGACTGCGGTGATCCCCGGTACGTCCTCCGGAAGGCTCATCAGAACGGAACTTCCACGCCCATGCTCTCCCCGAGCTCGGCAAGGGCCCGCAGGTCATCCTTTGACACGGGAATCCCCTGCCGCAGCCTGGACCTGCGGATGCTCTCCTCGGGCTCGCCCGGCATCAGGATCTCGGAGAACCCCGCGGCCAGCGGAGAATCCTTGCACCATTCGATGAGCCTTTCGGCTCTGTCCAGCACCTCCGGTCCGAGGATCCGGCTGACATCGATGGCCATCATCAGGCAGGAGCTGTTCTCCGGGTCCCGGTCGTTGGTCAGCAGCGCCCCTACCTGATCGGCGAAGGCAAAACCTCCCAGAACCCCCGTGAACAGGTCCACGGCCAGGGTGAGGCTGGAGCCCTTGTGTCCGCCTATGGGAATGATCGAGCCCTCCGCCGCCCTGCCGGGGTCGGTCGTCGGCCTGCCCTCTGGATCCCACGCCCAGCCTTCGGGAATGTCTTCCCCGTTCTGCAGCCGCATGTAGATCTTGTTCCAGGCCACCGTGCCCAGGCAGATGTCGAGCACGAACGGTGTCCTGCGGCTGGGAAAAGAGACGGAGAAGGGCGGATTGGAAATGGCGCGCTTCAATCCGCCCCATACGAACAGGCTCGGAAGATTGTTCGACGTGGCAAACCCCGCCATCCGCTGCTCCAGGGCCATGCGCGTGTAGTAGGAGGCTGCCCCGATGTGGCTGGTGTTTCCCGCAACTACCATGGCGATCCCGTGCTCCGAGGCCCGTTCGATCGCCGTGCGCATCGCGTGGCAGCCGACCACCTGCCCCAGACCGTGATCTCCGTCCAGGCGCACGGTGCCGCCGAGGTCGGAGATGATGCGGATTTCCGGCACGGGATTGACGCCGCCCTGCTGCAGACGGCGGACGTACGCCGGTATCAGCCTGACCCCGTGGGTGTCCACCCCGCGCAGGTTTGCCTCGAGGAACGCGTCTGTGACTACGGAGGCGTCCTCCTTCGGCACGCCCGCAGCTTCGAACAGCGCCTCGAGGAACGGCCGCAGAGACTCGACGGAGAGTTCGGACACGTTCATCGATCCGCGAGGCGTCAGCCGGAGGCCGGGGCCAGGGCCCGGGCGATCTCGACTCTCTGTTGAGGATCCAGCTCGATCGTAGCCGCCTTCGCGTTCGACTCGAGATGCTCGAGCTTGGAGGCTGATGGGATCACCGGTCCCATGCCGGGAAGGCCCAGCATGTAGGCGAGGGCGATCTGGCTGATGGAGATGCCCCATTTCCCGGACAGCTCGTGCAGGCGTCCCAGGCGCTCCCTGTTCTCCGGGGTGAGCTTCTTGTCCAGCGTGTTCTCGTCCACCAGCCGGTCTCCCTTCCCCACCTTGCCGGGATCCAGGTACCGGTCCGTGAGCAGCCCCGCGCCCAGAGGGCTCCAGGCGATGAAGGCGATCCCCGTATTGGCGCAGAGCTCACGCACGTCCTCCTCGGGAAAGCGCGTTCCCTCCAGCAAGTTGAAGCCGTTTTGCACGCAGAGGATGCGGGGATATCCGGATTTCTCCATCTCGAAATACATCCGCAGCTGATCCTGGGTGAAATTGGACAGCCCCAGGTAGCGCACCACGTCCTGGGAGATCAGGTCTGCCACCGCGTCCAGGCTCTCATCGATCGGGGTGACCGGGTCGTAGCCGTGGAAGTACAGAAGCTCCACGTGATCGGTCTGCAGGCGATCCAGGGATGCATATACCGCTTCCTTGATCGCGCCTCTGCCCAGACGGCAGTGATTCGGTGTGCTGCCGTCCATGCAGCCGAATATCTTCGTGGCGATCACCACGTTCCGTCTCTGCTCCGGGTTGTTGGCCAGCCACTTGCCGATGACCCTCTCCGAGTTTCCCGACGAGTCGTTGTAGCGATTGGCCGTGTCCCAGAAGGTCACGCCCATCTCCATGGCGCGGTCGAACAGGCCGAAGGCGGCCTTCTCGTCGACCCGGGAGCCGTCCCCGGTCTCGGGGTAGCCGATCTTCCAGGTACCGAGTCCGACCTTCGATACCCGCAGACCGGAGCGGCCCAGGTACAGATAGGGCATCCCGTTGTAGCTGTCCGTCGCGAAGGGCAGCCCGTACAGATCAGGGTTTGGTTTAGTGCTCATATCATCACTCCTAATTTGGTTTTCTTACATATTGCAGGCTGACGGGCGCTTTTTTCTCTGCAGACTCGTACGCCGCCAGGGCGACCCGGACATTGCGCATGCCCTCTTCACCGGAGATAGGCACGGCGGCGTCCTCCTGCACCGCCCGGATGAAATCCGCGTCCTGCTCGAGGTAGGCTTCTATCCGTTCGGTCGAGGTGAGGGAGCTCCAGGAGGGAAGCTCCCCGATAATCTCTCTTGTTCCTCCCGCCTCCAGGACGGCCTGCCCGTACGAATCTACGGTTATTGTCCCCCTGTCTCCGATGATCAGGGTGGAAAAACCGACTGCTCCCGGCGGCTTGTCCTGCTGCCCGGGCGGAAGGCAGTCGGTGGCCAGCAGCGACGCGGAGGAGCCGTTCTCGAAAGAGCAGATGATCTGGGTCGCATCTTCGGTGGGGTTGCCGCGGAAGCGATGGCAGGCGGCGAAAACCATAGAAACCTCGTCGTCGAACCACCAGCGCAGCAGGTCGATTCCGTGCACCCCGTAGCCCAGGAAGAAGCCCCTGCTGTCCGGCTGCAGCTGCCACGGCTTGTCATTGGGAGGCTCGAGCAGGCTCTGTTGAGCCAGGCGCACCCGGCCGATCCTGCCCGCCGCAATCGCCCGCTTCGCCGCAGCGTTCGGGGCCCGGTACCTCTGGAAGTGGGCGACCATCAGCTTGCGGTTGGCACCTTCGGCAGCCCTGATCATCGACCGGCACTCGGGCTCTGAGCAGGCCATCGGCTTCTCCACCAGAACGTGCTTGCCCTGCCCGAGACACTGAATCGCCTGGGGTGCGTGCAGCGCGTGGGGTGTGCAGATCACAACCGCGTCGATGTCCTTCGCATCGATCAGGGCCTGCACCGAGGGTTCCAGCCGCGCACCGTACTGCCCGGCCAGCTCCCCGGCTTTCCTTCCGCCGGCGATGGCCGTCAGCTCCGCGCCGGCAGCCCGGTGGATCGCCTCCGCATGGGTCAGGGCGATGAATCCCGAACCAAGAATTCCGAAACTCAATTTTTCCGCCATCCTGCATTTCCTTTGCTGGGGCTTGAGCCTCTACAGTTTGAGCCCGCTCAGCGCGATGTTTTCGAGGATCTGCCGCCGCAGGACCAGGAAGATGACCAGGGGGGGCATGGCGCTCAGGAAGGCCGCGGCCATGTTGACCCCGTACTGGATCGTGTACTGCCTCTGGAAGTAGGTCAGGCCTAGATTGACCGTATACACGCTGGAATCCTGGGCCACCACGAGGGGCCAGAAGAAGGCGTTCCAGACCACGTTGAACGAGATGATCGAGATGGCCACTATCGCCGATTTGGCCAGGGGAGTGATCAGCTGCGCCAGGATCCTGTACTCCGAACAGCCGTCGATGCGGGCGGCATCGAGAAGCTCATTGGGGATCTGGTCGATGTTCTGGCGCAGGAAGAAGATGCCCGTGGACATGATGATCCAGGGCAGGCCCATGCCGGGGAGGGTGTTGATCATCCCCAGATTCTTCACCGTCATGAACAGGGGAATCACGTACACCTGGATGGGCATCATCATGGTGGCCAGAACCGCGGCGAACAGCAGGTTCTTCAAGGGAAAGCTGAACTTGGAGAACACGTATCCGCTCGCCACCGAAGTAAGCAGCGTGATCAGGGTGGCGCCGATGGAGATGATGAAGCTGTTGAGAAAGAACAGCCCGAAGGGCGCCTGTTCCTTGTTGAAGACGTTGAGGTAGTTCGCCGCGGTCAGCCGCCTCGGAAACAGGACGAACTGGTCGGAGAGGATGTCGCTTTCCGGCTTGAAGGATGAGGACAGGGCCCAGTAGAAAGGGAAGATCACGATAACCGCGAAGCAGACGAGAAACAGCAGCTTGACGGTCCTCTGGATTGCTCGTTTTCCAGCCATCTCGTCCACCTATTCCTTGGCCCTGCCCAGCCTCAGCTGAGCCAGGGTGATCACCAGGATGATGAGCAGAAGCATCACCGCCTCGGCCGAGGCCAGCCCCATCTTGCGGTACGTGAAGCCCTTCTGATAGATGTCCAGCACCAGAACCTGAACCGCCGCTCCCGGGGCCACGTCCGAGCCCTGGGTCATCACGAATACCTGGGAGAAGACCATGAACGCCCATAGGGTGGACACGATGAGGCCGTAGAGGGTGATCGGCCGCAGCAGCGGCAGAGTAACCCGGGTGAACTGAATCCACCAGTTTGCTCCGTCGATGCTGGCCACCTCGTAGTACATGTCGGGAATACCCCGCAGGCCCACCAGGAAGATGAGCATCAGGTATCCGTTCATCTGCCAGATGAACAGGATCATGATCGAGTACAGCGCGGTGTGCAGGCTCATCCAGGCCACCTTGCTGCCTCCCAGAGCCAGGATCAGCTGGTTGAACACTCCGTCGGCGGCATACATCCACTGCCACACGATGGCCATGGGGACGATGGGGGCGATGTAGGGGATGAAAAACAGGCTTTCGAAGAACGAGGAGCCGCGGAAGCGCCGCTGGAGCACCAGGGCCAGGCCGAGCCCGATCAGCATGTTGGCAGGCACCGTGATCCCGGCGAACAGCAGCGTGTTGCGCATGCTCTGCTGAAACTGCTCATCCCCGGTGAACAGCTGCACGTAGTTGCCCAGCCCGCGGAATGGCTTGACCGGCCGGATCGGATCATACTTGAAGAGGCTGATGATCAGGGTCTGAAGCATCGGGTAGATGCGGACGATGAAGAAAATCGCCAGCACCGGTATCAGCACGCTGGCGACGAACAGCAGCTGCTTCCTGCGCACGGTGGACATCGGCCTGGCCAGAATGACGGCGAAGGTCACGATGCCGAGCACCGCCACCACCGCGAACTGGCCGAAGAAGATAAGCTTTTCCATCCTGGCGTTCCCCTTTTTGCGTGTTCGAAAGAGGGGGCGGCGGCCGCGAAGACCGCCGCCCCGCGGGTAGACCGACTATTTCGGTGCGTACTCGTTGTTGTCCTTGAGGATCTGGTTGACCGTGTCGGAGAACGCCTTGCACTCCGCCTCCAGGGCTGCCCTGTTCTTGGCCAGCTCCTGGCGGGTAAACATCTGCGTCAGCCAATCACCGGTCTTGGGCCAGATCTCCGACCAGGAGTCATTGGCCGGATAGAAGTAGGCCTCATATCCGGGAGGAAAGTCCATGAGGCCTGCGTACTTGGGTTTGGCCTCGTAAACCGGGCCGTAGTCCACATCGCCGCGTACCGGATTCCAGCCGGTATCCAGGAACATCTTGCGATGCCGCTCCGGGGTGTTGAAGTACTTGATCACGTCCCAGGCCAGGGCCTTGTTCTTGCACGAAGCGTTGACGTAGTTGCCGATCACCACGGCCAGGGTGCCGCGGATCTTGTCGCCGGGCATCGGAGCAATGCCGTACTTCAGATCCGGGGCGGTATCGGTCAGGAAGGGGATCGCCTGGGATTCCTTCTGAATCATCGCGGACTTGCCCTTGGCGAATCCGGCGATGTCCCGTTCGATGTCGAAGCTGTCGACCTTGTAGTTGTACAGTGCGTCCAGGTAGTACTGCACCGAGTCGGCCACCTCCTTGGTATCGTAGTTGCTGGCCCATTTCTTCTCTCCGGTTACCTCGATCGGATCCTTGCCCATGGGACCGAGAGTCTTCATCCACCACTTCTCGGCAATACCGTAGCCGCCGCCGGACAAGCGGAAGGCCAGTCCCGCCTTGACGGGATTTCCCGAGTTGTCGTATACGGTCAGCTTCCTGGCGTACTCCATCTGTTCGGTGATGGTCGTGGGAGCGCGATTGAGCCCCACATCGGCGAACCAGTCCTGATTCCAGAAAAGGAACTTCAGGCCCACGAAGGTGGGCATGCCCCAGATCTCTCCTTCACTCTGCAGGAACTTCATCGTGGTCTCGCGGTAGTAGTCCAGCATGTAGTCCGGCGGCTCAGCCAGAAGCCCGGCGGAGATGTAGGCCCACAGCTGCCCGTCCCATCCCTCCAGGATGTCTCCGGCGGTGCCTGCGGGCATGGCCGTATTCAGCTTGTCGTCGAAGGCCCTGGCGGTGAACAGGGACAGGACGATCTTGGACTCCGGATGCTCCTCCATG
>JAFGQJ010000218.1 GCA_016935715.1 Spirochaetales bacterium | reverse complement strand
GGAATCCGGCCAGGCGCCGGTAAGGAGACCGAAGATGAATCTGGAACATCCCAGGAAAGAAATCGAAAAGGCGGTGGCCTCGGGAGATCTCCGCACGCTGCTGATGATCAGCGGCATGATCCACGGGCACTACTGCCCCTTTTCCGCCCTTGGCGTCAAGGCCGCAGCCCGGGCCGTGCGGGAGCTGGAGGCATCCTCCGTGGGGATGGAAGAGCTGATCGCGGTCGTTGAAACCAACAATTGTTTCAGCGACGGTATCCAGGTGGTAACCGGCTGCACCTTCGGCAACAATGCCCTGATATACCGCGATTTCGGCAAGACCGCCTTCACTCTGGCCTGCCGCAGCGGAGAAGGCATCAGAGTAGCCGTGAAGCCCGATCGGGTCATGGAAGAGCGCTCCGGGGAAACCACGGAGCTGTTCGAGAAAGTCGTGGTGAGGCGGGAGGGCAGCGTGGAGGAGCAGAAGAGGCTGACTTCGCTTTGGAGAGAGCTGTCCTTCCGGGTACTGGAGATCCCCGATGATGAAGTGTTCGATATTCGCAAGGTCGTCGTCGGGGTTCCCTCTTACGCCCGGATTTTCGACAGCGTGAAATGCTCCGTGTGCGGTGAGAACGTGATGGAGCCCCGCGTGCGCATGAGCGGCGGACGACCGGTGTGCCTGGCCTGCTCGGGTCAGGAGTACTATCAGCTGGCCGGTGACGGCATCTCGACGGTGCACCGGAGGGAAGAAGAAGGGGTAGCGAAGCGGTCTCCCGGGTGAGCACTCGAGTGCCTCCCGGGGCCCCGGCGGATTTTCCAGCCTGCCCCGGCTGTTGGATGCCGGCTATCCGCCGCCGACTCCGAGCATCTCCAGGAGTTTTCTGCGATTCTCCCCGTAGGCCGGCTGCTCGAGCACCGGACAGGAGGCCGGCTCCGCATCCCCCTCCCTCAATCCGGCGGCGAAGGCCATGCAGGTCCCGAAGCCGCACTCCCCGCAGTTGGTACGGGGCAGGAGACGATAGATCTGCATCAGGTTGGGGGCGCTTCGTTTCTCATGGCGAGGTTCGCAGCGCTCCCGTTCGCTCCAGATCTTGTTGGCCAGGGCGACCGCCCGATCTACGAGCCGCTGCGCCTCCTCCCGGTCCTGAGCCGGCCCGGCCTTGATCTCCCGGCAGCGGAAGGCGTACTTGTACCCCTGGTCCTTCCAGATCAGGACTTTCGCACCGGGTTCGTACTCGGCCCCTTCGAGCCGAGCATTGAGGTAGGGAAGAACCGCCTCGATATCCCCGGCCAGCGAGGCCCGCGCGCTCCAGGTAGGGGCTCCCGGTACGCACGGCGGTGGGAACAGCTCCAGCTTGTAGTCCGTGATCAGCGGCTGTGACGAGTCTTGATGGGTACCCTCGCTCCCGCCCATGTTCCCGTCGCCCATGCTGTGGCTCCTCTTCAATGCCGATCGGTCAATCCCGCCCATCGATTCTGATCGGCAAATCCAAATAAGTCAATCCTCATCGTCGTCCAGCGGCAGGACAACCGGGTGGTCCTGATGCCACTGTACGGCAACCGGCACACCGTACACCTCTTCGACTATGGCGCCGCTGATTTCCGATCTGTCCACCGCGGCGTAGATCCTTCCGTTTTTCAGGAAGAGGAAATTATCCGCGTAGCGAAAAGCCGTGTTCAGGTCGTGCATCGTGATCACCGCGCACATCCGGTGGCCCCGGACGATGGTTCGCAGCAGGCGCAGGATGGCCAGCTGGTTTTTCAGGTCCAGGGATGCGGTTGGCTCGTCCAGAAGCATCACCGTGGGTTCCTGGACCACGGCTCTGGCGATGCACACCTTCTGGTATTCCCCGCCGCTCATCCGGTCGGTATAACGCAGGGAGAGGTGCTCCAGATCGAGTCGCTTGAGCGTTGCCTGGGTCATTTCGAGGTCGTGACGGGAAACGTCCCAGCCGATGTGGGGCTTCCTGCCGAGCAGGACCGCATCGAAAGCGGAAATTCGCCTGGGCTCGCTCCGCTGTGCCACATAGGCCACCCGTCGGGCTATTTCCCGGGAGGAGCTGTGGGCCAGGTCCCGTTCTTCGATCCGTACGGTTCCGGATTCCGGTTTCAGAATACGGTTGATGCACCGCAGCAGCGTGGTCTTGCCGGCACCGTTGGGGCCCAGGACGGCCGTGATCTGATGGGTGTGGACCTCGAAGGTGATGTCCTCCAGAACCGGGTGGCTGTTGTAGCGAAACGTGATCCCGTCGACTCCGAGTATCATCTTCCGTAACCCCTGATGAGAAGGTAGATGAACACCGGCGCGCCCATGAAGGCGGTCAGGATCGCTACAGGCAGAACGTTCGGGGCGAGAATGATGCGCGCCAACGTGTCCGCCGCCAGCAGCAGGAGCCCTCCCGCGATCAGGGTTGCGGGAATGAGGAAGCGGTGATCATCCCCGACGATCCGTCTGACCATGTGCGGGCAGACCAGGCCTACGAAGCCGATAACCCCGACGAAGGCGATGATCGTAGCGGTCAGAAGCGCGGCCACCACCATTCCTGCGAGCCTCACCTGTGCGACAGGCACACCCAATCCCTTGGCCGTTTCCTCGCCCGAATCGATGGCATTGTAGTTCCAGCGGTTGAAGATGAAATATACCGATGCTCCGAGGGTGACGATGGATATCGTGACCAGCTCCCGCCAGCTGGCCCGGCCCACGTCCCCGAAGGTCCAGAACACCATGGCGGCCAGCTGCACGTCGTCGGCGAAGTACTGCAGGAACATCGTCCCGGCTGCGAACAGCGAGCCCAGGGCTACTCCCGCCAGGACCATCACCTCCGCAGAGGCGCGCTTGATCCTGGAGATGGCCAGGATCACCCCGGTTGCGGCCAGGCAGGCCAGGAATGCCGCCAGCGTGGTGAGATAAGGATTGTTTATGGAAACCGGGTTGGCACGGGAGCTGCTCATGGCCCCCGAGCCCAGGATCATTACCGAAAACGCGGCGCCGAAGGCGGCCGCGTTGGCGATTCCCAGGGTGAACGGTGAGCCCAGGGGATTTCTCAGGATGGACTGCATGGAAACTCCGGACACGGCCAGGCCGGCTCCCGCCACGACCGCGGCCAGGGCCTGGGGCAGGCGGATGTTGAAGATGATGACCTCCCACTGGCGCGAGCCGCCCGCTCTGAACAGGGTCCGGATGACCTCCCCGATCGGTATGGGTACGGCCCCTACGGAGATGGAAATGACCAGCAGGATCAGCAGCAGGAGGAAGCCTGCGGCGTTGGCTGCGGTCTTTCTGCCGATGTAGCGGTTGTACTCCAGCGGGATCTTGCCGTCTTCCAGGTGCATGATCGAACCAGACCTTCGGTCTCAGAGCGGGATCCTGGTAAATACCAGTCCCTGAAAAGCCCGGTTCATCCGCTGAAATACGGCTGCCCCCACCAGGAACTCGTATATCTCGTCCGCTTTGGCCGCAGGCTCGATATCCCGAAAACGCTCCGGGTACAGCACCTGGCCCACGAAGTAGGAATCGGCCAGGATGGAGCCAAAGTTGACGGTGTACCAGTTGTAGGGCAGCACCCCGTACACCTCCCCGGTTCGCACGGCTGTGAGCTCCGTGTAGGCGGGGTCGCTCTGAAGCTCGTATACGGCGCTGGCCCGGGGGTCCGACTGGAGGGTGGAGACATCCACGAACAATACATCCGGATCCCAAAACACGAGCTGCTCTTTGGCCACGTCGGCGTGCTCCAGCTCAGCGAGACTCCCGCCTGGGGCCCAGGCCACGTTGTCGGCGTTGACGAACATGAAGGGAGGGTAGGTGGGCTCGGTGGACTGAAAACCGTGGGGACCGCGATAAGCGATGCCGCCGATGTAGCAGGATTTCTTTTCCTCCTGCGGAATGTCGGCCGTCCGCCCGTCCAGATCGGCGATCGTCGTCTCGAAGAAGGCGATCAACTCCTCCGCCCGTTCTCCCCTGGCCATGATCGCGGCCATGGTGCGCAGGGCTGTGTAGAACTGTTCCCGGTAGGAGGACAGATCGCCGTAGTCTAGAACAACCACGGGGATTCCGGTCTGCCTCTCCAGCTCCAGCGGGTCGGTGCCCGTGGAGGAGAAGGTCTTGAAGATCACCTGGGGCTGGGGGTCCAGAGCGGCGATGAGCTCCGGATTGTCGTGTCCCCTGAACTCGCCGAACAGGGGCAGGGCGGCGAACTGCGGATTGGCAAGGGAGTAGGGCCTGGCGTCGAAGCGGGGACGCCGTCCTTCCATGTCGTCCACCGCGACCGCCCGGTCCTGGGCCTGGAGATACGTGAGCAGGCGGAGGCTGCCCGCGCCGGAGCAGATGACATGCCCCGGATCGAGGGGAACGGAGATCTCACGCCCCGACGCGTCGACCACGGTGATTTGCCTTCCCGATTCGATCGTTCGCGGGTCGTTTTCCCCCTCGACGGAACCGGCGGCGTGGCAGCAGAGCGTACCCAGCATTACGAGGAAAATGGTCGACACGATTTTTCGTTTCAAGTCAAACTCCGGTTTACAGGCTTGGTGCTACGATTTTTAAAAACGTAGCACCGATGATTATTTTTGTCAACTACACATCCGGGCTTTTCTGATATGATCGGGAGAGCTGGAAGGATGGGAAGCGGTGAACCTGATCATAGTGGCAGCCGTCGTGTTCGCGCTCGCCGTGCTGATGACCATGACCGGCCGGGGAGGGGGGAACTTCTACGTGCTGGTTCTCGTCCTGGCAGGGCAGGCGATCCACCAGGCGGCAACGACCGGGCAGCTGATCCTGATGCTCAGCGCCCTCACCGGCATGCTCGTCTTCCACAAGCACAAAATGGTCGATTGGAAGCTCGCCCTGGTGATCGACCCGCCCACCGACCTCATGGCCTTCGTCGGCGGATACTTATCCGCCTATGTGAGCGGAATCACGTTGAAATTCATCCTTGCCGGGGTGCTGGTCCTGGCCGGTTTCCTGATGCTGCTGAAGGTCAAGAATCGGCCGATCCCCG
>JAFGQJ010000217.1 GCA_016935715.1 Spirochaetales bacterium | reverse complement strand
CCTCCCGCAAACCGTGAATTATAGGATGCCGCAGGGCACGGCACATACCGGTGCCGCCCCGCAGTCCCTATCGTCTCTTGTTTAAAGTGGATTCCCCCCATGAAAGCGCTCGCTTCCTCACCCAGCTGCTACACAGCTGTCTGCCACCAGCTCAGCACCGATGTATAAAATTTCCATATTATAGACCCGATCCGGCGCGTCTGCAAATTTTTTTGTTGTTTTTTTCTACAAAAACAGATTTTTTTCGCGAATTTCTTGGCAATTGCGGCTGCCGGGTAAGAGGAACGGACAAAGACCGAAGCGCTCAGGGCCTCAGAGCAGGATCGCGGCGCGTCGGGAAGGCAGCCGCGGGCGGGCGGCTGTCAATCCGATATGCCCTCGATATCCCGGACGCTCCATGATTCGAATTCCTCCAGACCCACACGCTGCCGGTAAGCCTCCCACTCGGCAGCCAGCTCGGCGACCTTGCCGGCGTACCTGCCGGCCAGATCGCACACCTCGCTCCGGTCTTCGGCCAGGTTGTAGAGCTCCCACCTGATCGGCTGCCGGGTCCGCTTGCCCCAGACGATCTTCCAGTTGTCCCGTATCACCGCCCTGGCCTTCTGGTGTGAGAAAAACAGGGTTCGGGAGGGCAGAGCGCCGCCTTCCATGGCCGGGATCAGGTCGATTCCCTCCTCCGGCGGGATCGTTCTGCCCCTGCGGGTCTCTGGATACTCCGCGCCGGCGGCGCTCCTGATCGTGGGCATCAGATCCGTGGTGTGGGTAAGGCCGCGGACGAACCGGCAGCCGTCGCGGAACCTGGCGGGCCAGTGGGCGATGAAGGGCGCACAGATGCCGCCCTCGTGGGTGAAGTGCTTGTAGTAGCGGAAGGGGGTATTGCTGAGGTTCGCCCAGGCGCTTCCGTACGAGTGGCAGGTTCCGGGGCCGCCCATGAGCTCCAACTGCTCGCCGGTGTGAAGGTGATTGATTCCCGCTCGGGAGCGCCCGTCGAAACCGAATGGTCCCCACTCGTAGCAGGCTCCGTTGTCGCTGGTTATCATGATCAGGGTGTTGTCCAGCTCGCCGGTCCCCCTCAGGTGGGAGACGATCCTGCCGATCCCGCGATCGGCCCGCTCCACCATCGCGGCGTAGACGGCCATGCGCCGGGCCAGATCCTTTCTGCGCTCTTCGCTCAAAGAGGACCATGCCGGATTCTGCCCGCCCGAGAAGCCGTTGGCGATCGCCTGCTCGTCCACCGGGACCATGGAGCGCTCGCTGAGCCTGCAGGTGGAAGGATCGAGAATACCGAGATCGATCATGCGCCGGTACCGGTCCTCCCTCAGCGCGTCCCAGCCCCTCAGATACGTCTCGTAGTATCGGTCGACGTCCTCCTTCGGCGCCTGCAGGGGAAAGTGGGGTGAGGAGTGCGCCAGATACACCATCCAGGGTTTCCCGGAGGCCTGCCCCTGCCGGATGAACTCCAGAGCGTACGCGCTGAACACATCGGTGGCGTAGAAATCCTGCCCGGGTGGATCGATCTCCTTCACCCTGCCTTCGGGCAGACGCCGGTAGTAGGCGCCGTCGTACTGGTCGTGGGAGTGGTCCATCGTGTACCCGTAGAACTCATCGAAGCCGCGCTCCACCGGCCCGGTGGCCGAGTGCATGTGCCATTTCCCCGCATAGTAGCAGTTGTAGTCCGCGGGTTTGAGAACCTCGGCCAGGGTCACACAGTCCTCGCGAAGACGACCGAGATGGGCCTGTCCCAGGCGGGGATGGGGATCCCGGCTGATGAAGTCGGCTATTCCCGCCTGCGGCGGATAGAGGCCGGTCATCAGGGAAGCGCGGCTGGGACAGCAGCGGGCGGAGTTGTACATGCCCTCGAAACGGACACCCCGCAGCGCCAGCTCGTCGATGCCGGGCGTCTGCAGCTCTCCCCCGTAGCAGCCCAGGTCGGAATAGCCGAGATCATCGAACAGAATGAACAAAATATTCGGCCTGTCGCTGAATCTGCTCATCTCACCGTTCCTACGTTTTCTCCCCGGGCTTGACGGCTCGAAAATCCCCGTCCGGCCGCGCCTTCCCGGTGCGCTCCCTCCCCGGCGGCAATCCGTTGACCCGCCGAAGCGCCTCCGTGGACAGTTTCGGGATGCGCTGGAAGGTGAACAGCCCGTTGGTTTCCGCCTCCACATCGTAGAGCTGGGTGTAGCAGTACCCGCGGAACAGGTCGCATTCCACGATATCCCGGGTGTACTGCTCGATCAGCTCCAGCTGAGACTTGTCGGAGCTGACCCGGTACCAGCCGAATCCGCCGTACTCCGTCACCAGCCAGGGAGCATCCGCATGGCCGTCGTCGGTGAGAAAAACGGTACGGGTCCTGCGGCCGATCAGCTTGAGCAGATAGAAGAGCTTCACGCCGATCAGGGAAAAACGGTGGAGAGTCCGGTGGTCCCGGTCCTCGAGTTTCCGGTAGAATGCCCGGGCTTTTTCCGCCGAGCGCAGGTAGTGGTGGATGTCGACGATGTCCGTCCGGACATGCTCCCAGCCGCTGTTGTCGATCACCGGCCTGGTTCCGTCCAGTTCCTTGACTGCAGCCACAGTCTCCAGCAGGAATGCCCTGGCGCGGCTTCGCTCGAAGAACATCTTGTGCATGCCCCAGGACTCGTTGAACAGGATCCAGAATATGCAGGAGGGATGCTGCCCGTCCCGCTCGTACACCTCCCGCAGCTCCCGAAGGAGCTGCCGCGCCGCTTTCCCGCTGTAGCGGTAAAACGAGGGGATTTCGCAGCTCGTGAGCAAGCCGTGACGGTCGCAGAGAAACTGGAAGTAGGGATCTTCGATCTTTTGATGGATCCTTATCCCGTTGTACCCCGAATCCAGCGCCCGGCGGATGTCCTGTTCCATGACCCCGTAGTGCACCGGCGTATAGACTCCGCCCGGGTAGTATCCCTGCACCAATATGAACCTGAGGTAGGTCGGTTGCGCGTTGATGGACAGACCGTCGCGGTTCCAGGTGACCTCCCGCACGCCGAAGTAGCTGTCCACCGCGTCCAGGATCCCGCCTTCAGGATCCCGCAGGGTATACCTCACGGCATACAGAACCGGGTCATCCGGGCTCCAGAACCGCAGGTCCAGCTCGTCGAAAGACAGGAGCTTTTCAGCCTCCCCCTCCCCCGGAGCATGCGACAGCTCGAAGCAGTACTGCCCTCCCCTCTCATCGCGGATGGCGGCTTCCAGCTTGAGCGCCGCCTGCTGCCGCCCGGACGAGCTCCCGGTCGAAGACCCGGCTATGCGGAAGGAAAAGCGCAGCATCCGCTCCCGGAAGCTCGGGGTGATCCGACAGGAACGGATACTGGACCGGCCGGTCTCCTCGATCCAAACCGACTGCCACAAACCGGCGATCCCGCGGTACCAGACGGAGAAGGGGCGGCGCCTGTAGCTCTGCTTGCCCCGTATCTGAGTTTTGCTCCTGGAATCAACCACCCGGATCACCAGCTCGTTGTCCGCCTGCCGAAGCTGTCCGGTGATCTCGTACGAAAACGAGGTATAGCCGCCCGCGTGAGCTCCCAGATCTTTCCCGTTTAGGCTGACCTCAGCCCTGTAGTCACAGGCGCCCACGTGGAGCATATAGCGGCTCCCGGCTCTCCTGCTCAGGGTGAAGCGTTTCCGGTAGACGAAGCGCCCGTCCGGCCGCCAGTCGACTCCCGAGGCGTCGCTCCCGATG
>JAFGQJ010000003.1 GCA_016935715.1 Spirochaetales bacterium | reverse complement strand
TTCCCCGACAGGGAGCATGGAGAATGGATCGGCTATCTGCACCGGGACGGGACGGTGGCCCTGGATCTGAAGGGAAACTACTTCAAAGGCCCCTTCCACCTGCCCAGGCAGCAGCTGTTCTGTCATCTGCTGCTCGAAGAGATGCTGAGAAAGTAAACCGCCGGAGAGAACGAAAAACCTTTACAACTCCCAGACCATCTGCTATGCTTGAGCGTACCACCCTTGGGAGGGGAACATGGACAACAGCAGGGAAGAACTCCTCAGAAAAGCCGTGGCGCTGCATGGCAGGATCCAGCCGACGCGCACGCGCAAGTCTCTGGAGGAGTGTTTTACCACCGAGGATTCGAAGCTGATCTTCTGGTTCAACGACGAAACCGGCACCACCAAAGTTCTGATCAAGGAAGAGACTGCAACGCGTTGATCCTCTGCACGAACACCCGGTAGACGAGGCTGAGGACGCAGCCGAGCCCGATGTAGTACCAGACCCATAGGGGCAGTCCCCACAGGAGGATCGGTCGCCGGTTCCAGGCCCAGAAATCGTTACCCAGGATGAACAGCAGCCCGAAAACCACGACCCAGGGCCATATACCGGGAGGGATCGGAGAGACGATGGCGCTGTTGCTCCGCTCCGCCCGGCTCGAAAGGCTCACCGCCACGAAGACCGCTGCGGTCGCGGCCAGAATGGGAACCACCGGCAGAATGCCGGGGATGTTCAGCACATTGAAGTAGAAGGCCAGCACCAGGGCTTCCCCCACGGCGATGCTGGCCGCCGCGGCGTAGCGGTTGGCCCGCTTCCAGTACAGGCCCCCGATCACCGTCGGCGCCAGCACCGCCAGCCCGTTGAAGGTTGTCCCGCTGATGAAATCCAGGATCGTCTGGGGAGGCCGGACGGCGATCAGGAATCCCAGAGCCCCGAGCAGGACGATCACCCCCTTTTCTTTGATCACCTCCCGCTTCCTGAAACGGACGAAGTCCACCGTGATCAGGGAGCTGAGGGTGAGCAGCTGGGAGTCCATCGTGGACATAAGGGCGGCCAGAGAGCCGGTTATCAGCAGCGTGCTCAAGAATGTCCCCGTGTAGCGCTGCAGCAGCAGGGGAAACACGGCGTCCGACTCGGCGGCGCCGAGGTCGGGGAACGTGTGCCGACCCAGCACCCCGATCGAAACTGTGAGAAAGAACAGAAAGGTCGTGATCAGGGGATAGAGAACCACCGTAGTGCCGAGGGACCTCTGATCCCTGGCCGCGATGAAGCGTTGGAAGAGCTGCGGAAACATGGGATCGGCGAAAAACCAGAGGAACAGGTAACCGAACCAGATCCCCAACAGCATCGATCCATCCTGGCCCGGGCGGGAGAACAGCGCCGGGAACGAGCGGTAAACCTCTTCATGGGTCCGTACGAACCCGCCGCTGCCGCGCACGATGAGAATGAAGGCGCTCAGCGTGAAACCGACCATCATCAGGGCCTGGATCAGATCCGTCCAGACGATCGAGCGCATGCCGCCGAGAGAAACGTAGACCACGATGAACGCGGTGATCAGCAGGGCTCCCGAAAGGTAGGGGATTCCGACCAGCGTATCGAGGGACCTGCCGCTGGCGATGGCCTGGATGGCGATGTACGGCAGGGTGAACACGATCATGACGGCGGAGAACAGCCGCTTCAGCCAGGGGGCCCCGTAGCGGTCTTCGATGAAGTCCGAAGGGGTGATGTAGCCCCTCTGCCTGGAGAGCGCGAGGATCGGTTTTCCGATCAGCAAAAAGGACAGAGCCATGAATCCCGTGCCGTAACCCATCACCGGATAGAAGGCGTAGCCGATCCTGTAGCCCGCCCCGGAGAGGCCGAAAATGGTGAAGGCGCTGAAGTTGGTGGCCGCCATCGTGAAGAACAGCAGCAGCCGCCCTACCCCCCTTCCGGCCAGGAAGAACTCCACCTTGTTGGCGGAGGCCCGCCTGCGGAAGATGATCCCGATGATCAGGGTGATCGTGAGATAGGCGAGAATGATGCTCAGCCGCTGCCACATGCTTGCCCCCCTTTCGCGCTCTGCCGCGAGCGCCCGTCCGGCTCGCCCTTCGTTGCGCTGCCGTGAAAAAAAGCCACCCAGAGCCGCAGAACGGGTCTGGATGGCCGGCAAGCCTGGAGCATAACCCGGGATTCGTATTGTTTTGCTGCCAGTATAGAGTGCCACGCCCGCTTTGACAAGGTGAGCGGAGGATCATGAGGGATCGACACCCCGGCATCTACCACTACGAGGGTCGGTAAAAAACACCCCCTCGAAAGATGTGCAAAATGTTAAAAATGCTAAAAATGTCAAAAATGTACAGAATTGGCGTCCTCATTTTTTTGCGGATCCGGGCCGCAGCCCATCACGCGGCGAAGGTCCGCGCGGTTTTTTTGAGCTTGCCTCGAGCCCTGAAAGTGCATATTTTGAAGAAAACATTCAGCATCAACAAGGAGTAAAACCCATGAAAAGCGTACGCCCCGCCGCTGTGGCGGTCGTGGTTCTGCTCGCCCTCCTGGGAGTCGCGGCTCCCGCCTTTTCCCAGGACTTCGGCTTCTTCAACAGCCCGGACAGCTTCTTCGGCTTCGAGTCGAGCCTTGAAGTCGGGTTCTTCGGCTTCTTCTCCCACAAGGTCCAGTTCGGCGAGTCGGGGACCTACTTCAACTACGTCAAGGACGGAGGCCAGGACGTCTGGTTCCCCTTCCGCCGCCTGAGCGGCGAGGTCCTGCTCGGATCCCGGCACCGGCTGGTGTTCCTGGTCCAGCCGATCGACATCCGCACCGAGGTCCTCTTCTCGTCCGACGTAACTGTGGACAACGAGACCTATCCGGCGGGTACGAACATGGAGCTGCGCTACGGCTTCGACTTCTACCGCCTCAGCTACCTCTACGACTTCTTCAGGGATCCCAGGAACGAGCTGGCCGTGGGCGCCTCCCTGCAGATCCGGGATGCGGTCATCGTGTTCGCTCCGAAGTCGGACGAGACTTACGAGCTGCGCGAGAACACGGACATCGGTCCGGTCCCGGCTCTCAAGTTCCGGGTCAAGTACTACCTCGGGGATGTATTCTGGCTGGGAAGCGAGATCGACGGCATCTACGCGGCCGGCCGCGGAGTGACCGGCTCCACCGACGTGAGCACCGACTTCGTGGGTGCCATCATCGACGCATCCCTCAGAGCCGGCTTCACGCCGCGGCCTCCGGTGGACGTGTTCCTCAATCTGCGCTACCTGGGCGGGGGCGCGGAGGGCACCGACACCGACGATCCCGGTCCGGGAGACGGCTACGTGAAGAACTGGCTGCACGCCTTCTCCGTGTCCCTGGGCGTCACGGTCCGCTAGACCGCGGCGGCAATGATCCACCCCGCCCTCATACGGCAGCTCAATGATCGACCGACCCGAAAGGGCAGCTGCGTGCTGTACTGGATGCAGGCGTCGGTGCGGGCGGAGGACAATCCGGCGCTTCAGTACGCAATCCAGAGAGCAGACGAGCTGGGCCTCCCGGTCCTGGCGGTCTTCGGACTGACCGCCGCCTACCCCGAAGCCAACCTCCGCCACTTCACCTTCCTCGCGGAAGGACTGGAGGATGCGGCCAAGGCTCTCGAAAAGCTCGGGATCCAGCTCGTCGTCCTGGAAGCCCGGCCCGATGAGGCGGCCCTGCGCCTGGCCGCGGATGCCGCAGCCGTGGTCACGGACCGGGGGTACCTGGCTCACCAGCGCCGCTGGAGAGCCTCGGTGGCCCGGCGGGCGCCCTGCGGGGTGTGGCAGGTCGAAGGGGACCTGGTGCTGCCGATCCAGGAGGTTTC
>JAFGQJ010000036.1 GCA_016935715.1 Spirochaetales bacterium | reverse complement strand
CCGGCCAGAGCGCCGGGCGGAGGACCGAAGCTGAAGGGTCGCTGGATTCTGACTCCCCACCCGGGGGAGTTCGCCCGGCTGCTCGGTGTGGAAACCGCCGATGTGCTCGCCGATCCCCTGCCGTACCTTCTGCGATCCAGCGCCGAGCTGGAGGCGGTAATCCTGCTCAAAGGACACTGCAGCTTCGTGGCCACTCCCGAGGGCCGATACGGCGTGCTGGACGGGATGAATCCGGCGATGGCTACGGGCGGGAGCGGAGACGTGCTGGCGGGAATGTGCGCAGGCCTGCTCGCCTCCGGCTGTACGCCCGAACAGGCCGCCTCCCTGGCCTGCCTCCTGCACTCGGAGATCGGCGGGCAGCTGTATAGGGAGCGGGGCTACTTCCTGGCCGAAGACATGATCGGCTTCGTGTCCTCAGCCTTCGGGCAGCGGGAGATCTGAAATCGATCCATGGGTAAATCCGACAGGGTGCGGCAGCCGGACCCGTTCGAGGAAGAGCAACCCCCCGGGTACCATTACAGCCGGCAGGACCGGCTTTCGCTGCCTACGGCGCCTCGATTCCCGCAGAAAGGCGGAGGCATCTTCCGCAGGAATCGCACGCTGCTGATCCTTCTCCTGGATCTGGTCATCGTGATGATCCTGGGCGTGATCGTGATGCGCTTCTTCTACGCCCAGGTCAACCGGGCCGATCTGGACGGATACTCCATCGTGCTGAGGGGGGTCCGATCGCAGGAGGTGGTCATAGCTACCCTGACGGTCGCAAACAGCTCCTCGCAGTCGCAGCTGGGAGTCTTGGTCCGCTTTTCCCTGGTCAGAAATCCCGGGGAGGAGGATTCCACGTACCTCTCCGGCATGGCTCCGGCGGACAGGGGAGGCCAGCTGATCCTGCGCGCCGCCCTTCCCGCAGAGGATTCTCCTGAAGTGCTCTACGCGGAGGTCCGCATCGGGGATACCCGAAAACGTCTGTCCACCGGGCTATAGAGAGCCTGCCGGGAGGCGGGGATTTGACACGAGAGCGGTATTTGGATATTTTACGCTAAGGAGGAAAAAGTCATGCTACAGTTCTATTTTTTATCGATCTTCGCCAACATCCTGGCGGGTCTGACGCTGACATCCGACTATCTGGCCGAAAAGTTCAAGGCTTTTCTTCCATTCAGAGAGCTGTTCTCCAAGAACAACGTGAAAACCACGATCGGAATTTTCGCCTTTGTCGTGGGCTTCCTCAAGCTCTTGATCCGCTCGAATCCCACCGACGTCCCGGTTGTCGGTGATTTTCTGCCCGCCGCGGCCGGATTGGCCATGGGCGCGGGTCTGATCCTCGGCATCATTCGGGAACGGACAGCCGTGTCGGCCGAGACTGTCGACAATCTGGAAAAGACGGTAATGACCTACCGAGTTCCCCTCGGAATTACGGGGCTGGTCATCAGCGCGCTGCACTTCCTGGTGCCGGGAGCCCTGTTCCTGTAGATCCTCCGGGTCGGCTCGTACAAGGAAGTGCGCGCGGGGCTGCGCGCTTTCTGACTCCAGGGCCCGCTCCGGGCCCGTACTCCCGCACTATCCCTCGGATTGCTCCTGCTGCGCTTTGGCGGCGGTCATCACCTGCTCGGCAACCTTGCCGGTGATCGGGCTGTAGTGGCTGAACTCGATCTCGAAGCCGGCCGTCCCCGAAGTGATCGAACGCAGGTCGATGGAGTAGCGCAGCAGCTCCGACTGCGGCACCTGGGCTTTCACATCCTGGATGCCTCCGCCCACCGCCTCCTGTCCCAGGACCTTGCCCCGCCGTGAGCTGAGGTCCGAGAGGACGTCCCCGAGATACTGATCCTCTACGAAGACAGTGAGGTTCATCACCGGCTCCAGTAGCACCGGATCCGCCTTTTCCAGCGACGCCCGCAGGGCTCCCCTGGAGGCCAGCTTGAAGGCCAGCTCGGAGGAATCCACCGGATGCTCCTTGCCGTCCACGACCTTGGCCTCCAGGTCCACGACCGGGTATCCGGCCAGGATGCCCGATTCCATGCCTTCCAGGATGCCTTTTTCCACTCCGGGGATGTATCCCTTGGAGATCCGGCCACCGACGATGCCGTTCACGAACTTGAAGTCTTCCCCCCGGGGCAGGGGCTGGATCTCCAGCACCACCTTGGCGTACTGGCCGTGACCTCCGGTCTGCTTCTTGTGCTGGTACTCGGCACCGGAAGCGGCCCGGATGGTTTCCCGATAGGCGACCTTGGGAACCCGGGTCTGCATGTCGATTTTCGCCTGACTTCTGATCTTCTCCAGGATGATGTCCAGATGCAGTTCCCCCATTCCGGATATCACCGTCTCCTTGGTTTCAGTGTTGTAGTTCAGCTGGAAGGTCATATCCTCCTCGGCCGCCCGCTGCAGGAACTGATTGAGCTTGTCCTCGTCCTTCTTGGCCGCCGCGTTGATGGCCACGGCATGGACGGGCTGGGGGAGCTGCAGCGGCAGGTAGGTCAGATTCAGGTCGGCCCCGCAGAGGGTGTCGTTGGTGGCGGCGCTGTCGACCTTGGTGAGAACTCCGAGATCTCCCGCCGGGATACCGTCCGTCTCATCGAGCTTTTTCCCGAGGCAGGTATACACCTTGGAGATCTTCTCCTTCTGTTTTTCCCGGACATTCACCAGCTCGCCGTCACCGCTTACAGTACCGGTGATGACCTTGACGTAGGAGAGCTTTCCGCTGAACTGCTCGACGCTGGTCTTGAACACGAAACAGGAAGGCGAGCCTTCGGGGCTGATTTCCTGAAAGGTCTGTTCCCCATCGGTGGTCTGCAGAGGTTCTTTTCGGCCGAGCGGTGAGGGACACAGATCGGCCACCGCGTCCAGGAGGGAGAAGACCCCGCTGTTCAGCAGTGCTGAACCGCAGAACACGGGAATCACCTTGCCCGCAGCCAGAGCCTTGGCCAGGCCGGCGCCGATCTCCTCAGTGCTCAGGGTTTCGCTCTCGAAATACTTCTCCATCAGGGCGTCGTCACCCTCCGCCGCGGCTTCGATCAGTGCCTGCCGATATTCCTCAGCTTCCGCGGCCATTTCCGCGGGGATCTCCGATCCCGCCGGTTTTTTCGCCCCTTCCTGAGCCGTATAGGCCTTCTGATCGATCAGGTCGACCACTCCCTTGAAAGAGGCACCGGCGCCGACGGGGATGCTGACAGGTACGAAATTTGCCTGCAGATTTTCCTTCAGGTCGTTCACGGACTTTGCGAAGTCCGCGTGCTCTTTGTCCATCTTGTTGATGAACACGAGGGTGGGGGTGCTTCGCTGCCTGAGCCGCCGCCAGGTCTGGACCGTGCCGATCTGCACGCCCGCCTCGGCCGCCACCATGAGGATCGCCGACTCGCTGACCCGAAGCGCGGAGATCACTTCTCCCACGAAATCTCCCGATCCGGGGGTATCCAGGAGATTGATCTTCCTGCCCTTCCACTGCAGATGGGCTAAGGCGGTGTGAATCGAGATTTTCCTGTTGCTTTCTTCTTCGGTGAAATCCGTGACGGTTTTCCCGCTTTCAACGGTTTCCGGTTTGGGGATCTGTCCCCCAAGGAAGAGAATCTGCTCGACGAAGGTGGTTTTTCCCGTGCTGCCGTGACCGGTGACGGCAATATTTCGAATTTGATCGCTGCTCGTGCTCATTTCTCGCGCTCCTTGTACGATGTTGTGCGGGAATGCCCCCAATATACAGAACAGGGCCCGGCTTTGTCAACGCGCACCCCGCCGGTACGCCCGCGCGCCGGAACGGCGTCGGTGAAGCGAACCCATCTCAAACGTGCTGGTCGAGTCTGCTATTCCGCGAATCCCGCCCGGGGGGCGAAGTGGCTGAACTCCATGGTGAAGGTGGCCCGGCCCTGGGTGGCGCTGCGCAGGGAGGTGGAATAGCCGAACATCGTGGCCAGGGGAACGTTGGCGTGGATACTCTCCACCTTGGCCTTGCTGTCGATCTGCAGGATATTCGCCTTGCGGATGTTGAGATTGCCGAGCACCTCTCCCAGATACTCCTTGGGCACCAGGATATCAACCTTCATGATCGGCTCCAGCAGCACCGGCCCGGCCTTGCGGCAGGCCTCGTCGAAGCCGAGAGCCGCTGCCGCCTCGAAGGCCAGCGCGGTCGAGGTGTTCTGGTTGTACTGCCCGGCCGCCAGGCTCACCCCGATATCGATGACCGGATACCCGTAGACGATCCCGGATGAAAAGGCTCCGCTTACCCCCCGGCGCACCGCATCGATCAGCTCCTGGGGCAACTGCCCGGCCGGGACCTCGCTCTCGAAGCGGTTTCCCGCCCCCCGCTCCAGGCGCCGGACCTTCAAGGTGATGTCGGCGCTGTTCTCTTTGCCCGCAATCAGCTTGTGATACTTCTCCCGGTGCGTGGCCTCTTTTTCTATGGACTCGCGGTAGGAAACCTGCGGGTTGCCCACCTTGGCCTCCACCTTGAAGTCGTCGATGACGCGGGTCATCAGGACCTCCAGGTGCAGCTCCCCCATCCCGGAGATGATCAGCTGCCCCGTATCCTCGTCGTCACGCACCGTGAAGGTGGGATCCTCCCTCTCCAGCTGGTGCAGCGCCGCCTCCAGCTTGGCCCGCTCGGACAGGGTTTTGGGTTCCACCGCCACGGAGATCACCGGAACCGGAAAGTTCATCGGTTCGAGGATCACGGGAAAGCTCTCGCTGCCGATGGTGTCCCCGGTCTGAGCCAGCTTCAGGCCGACCACCACGGCCACGTCTCCGGCGAAAATTTCCTGGAGCTGCTCGGAGCGGTTGGCATGCATTCGCAGCAGTCGGTTGATGCGCTCGCGCTTGCGCTTGTCGATGTTGTACACCGCCGTGCCGCTGCGCAGATGCCCGGAGTACATCCGGATGTAGCTCAGGTTTCCCGCTTCCCGGTCGGTCTGGATCTTGTAGACCAGAGCCAGGGGCGGGGCGTCTCGCCTGACGGAGACTTCCACCTCATCCTGCTTTTTGGCATGGATGCCGACCGGCGGGGGTACCTCGTCAGGGGCGGGCAGGAAATCCACGATCGCGTTGAGCAGCGGCTGCACCCCGACGTTTCTCAGGGAGGCCCCGCACAGCACCGGCACGAAGCTCCGATCCAGAGTCCCCTTGCGTACGGCGCTGCGTACGAGGGATTCGGGAATCTCCTTCCCCTCCAGGAACAGCTCGGTCAGCTTGTTGGACACCTGCTCGTCGGAGATGGTGGACAGCTGGTCGAGCATCTTCTGCCGGTGCTCCCTGGCCTCCCCCAGCCGGGAGGCGTCGATTTCGTCGATGAGCATGGTTGCACCGAAGTCATTCTGGTCCCAGCGCAGCTCCTTCATGCCTATCAGATCGATGACCCCCTGCAGCTCGGACTCCCTGCCGATGGGAAGCTCCAGAATCAGAGGCCTGGCACCGAGTTTCTGCTCCATCTCCCGGACCACGCCGTGGAAATCCGCTCCGATGCGGTCCAGCTTGTTGATGTAGGCAATCCGGGGCACCCGGTAGCGGTCGGCCTGGTGCCAGACCGTTTCCGACTGGGGTTCCACCCCGCCGACGGCGCAGAAGATGACCACCGCACCGTCCAGAACCCGGATGGAGCGTTCGACCTCCGCCGTGAAATCCACGTGCCCGGGGGTGTCGATGATGTTGATCTGTTTGTCCCGCCAGAAGCAGGTGGTGGCCGCGGCTGTGATGGTGATGCCCCGCTCCTGTTCCTGCACCATCCAGTCCATCGTGGCTTCCCCGTCGTCCACCTCTCCTATCCGGTGGCTCTTGCCCGTGTAGAAGATGATCCGTTCGGTGGTCGTGGTCTTGCCCGCGTCGATATGTGCGATGATTCCAATGTTGCGAAAATCCTGTAGCTCTGACATCATTCTCCCCGGCGGGCCTTGGAGGACCCGTAGATCAAAATTTATAATCCATTCAACGCGTTATGAAAAGAGCAGCCTGCAGAATCGTGGTGCTCCGGCTTCTGTTCCTTGCCCTCCCGGCCGTGCTCATCGTGCCGTCGCTGTACGCGCAGCTGCCCGGCACCTCCGGCGTGCTGCTCATGGCCAATCCGCTGCGCAGCCGGGAGGGCTTGACGGAGCTGAAGGAGGATCCGCTCCTGGAACGGACCGCTGCAGCCTACGCCGCCGATCTGGCCCGCAGGGGGGTCCTGTCCCACGTCGACGAGCAGGGCCGCCGGGCGCTCGAGCGCTTTCGCGACTTCGGGGGAACCACGGTGCTGGTCGGCGAGATCCTGGGCAGCGGACCTGATCTTGCCGCCGTGTTCGAAGCCTGGGAGGCAAGCGGACGCCACAGGGACGTGCTGTTCAATCCGCTGTGGACCCACTGCGGGGCCGCGGGCGTGCCCGGCGGGGCAGGCGGCGGGATCTGGGTGGTGCTGTTCACCAGCCACCGAATCGACGCCCTCCAGATCATCTGCTCCGATTCAGGATACCTGATCCGCGGCCGGGTGAATCCCCGCCACGCGGTCGAGCCGGTTCTGCTTTCCGGCGTCGAAAAGGTCGATACCCTGCTCTGGGATTCCCGCAGCGGTGATTTTTCCTTCCGGGTTTCGGGAGACCGGGGGCGGCTGTATCACCGGCTCGGGTACCGGCTGCCCAGCGGCACGGTTCTCATCACCAACACCTTCTTTCCCGCCCGGGCGGCTGCAGCGAACCGCGCTTCGCCGGCGGATGCCCCTACATCCGATCGAGAAAGGGAACTCCGATGAGGCGCATTCCATTGTACAGCACCTGGCGGACTGCCTGAGCCAGGGTGATGCGGCTGACCACCAGATCGGGATCCTCGTTGTGCAGCACCGGATTGTCGTGGTAGTAGTGGCTGAACGTCTGGGCCAGCTCGAAAAGGGCGGTGGCGATGACTGAGGGATTCAGCTGGTCGGCGGCCTGACGCACGCTCTCGGGATAGGCGGCCAGCTGCTTCACGATCAGCCACTCGTCGCTCTGGTCGAGGATCCCGGGCTCGAAGGCGCCGGCGCGGAACTTTTCAGCGCGCTCGTTGAACTTCCGCAGCATGCTGGATATGCGCGCTCCCGTATACTGCAGGTAGGGGCCGGTGTTGCCCGAAAAGGAGAGGGATTTCCTGGGATCGAAGATCATGTCCTTGTACGGCGAAGGCTGAAGCAGGTAGTAGTTCAGGGCACCGAGGGCGACTTTTTCCGCGGTTGCCCGCAGGTCCCCCACCTCGCTCTCCCGCTCCTTCTCCCGGATCTCCTCCTCGGCCATGCGCTGCAGGTCGTCCAGCAGATCATCCGCATCCACCACGGTTCCCTCCCGGGATTTCATCTTGCCTTCGGGCAGATTGACCATGCCGTAGGCCAGATGGAAGAGATTCTCCGCCCAGGGATATCCCAGCAGCTCCAGGATCTTGAACAGGACCTGGAAGTGGTAGCGTTGCTCGTTGCCCACCACGTAGATCATTCTGTCGAAAGGCTGATCCTTGTACCTCTGCACCGCCGTTCCCAGATCCTGGGTCAGGTACACCGAGGTCCCGTCGCTTCTCAGCAGCACCTTCTTGTCCAGGTTCTGCCCGCCCAGATCGATCCAGACCGACCCGTCCTCCTCCCGGTAGAACACCTTCCTCTCCAGCCCCAGCTCGACGATCCTGCGCCCGAGCAGGTAGGTCTCGCTCTCCAGGTAGATCCTCTCGAATTTGACGCCGGTTCTCCTGTAGGTCTGCTCGATGCCGCGGATCGCCCATTGATTCATGCGCTGCCAGAGCTCCCGTACCTCCGGGTCCCCGTTCTCCCAGGCCTGCAGCATCCGCCGCGCCACCTCCTCCGCCTGCGGATCCTGCCTGGCCCACTCGGCGAAGCGCACGTAGAAATCCCCGACCAGGTGGTCTCCTTTCTGTCCGCGCTCGGCGGGAGTCACCCCGTCTCCGAAACGCTGGTAGGCCGCCATGGACTTGCAGATGTGCACGCCCCGATCATTGATCAGGTTGACCCGCAATACTTCGGCGCCCAGGGAAGACAGGATCCTGGAGACGCTCATTCCCAGGGAGTCGTTGCGCAGGTGGCCGAGGTGCAGCGGCTTGTTGGTGTTCGGTGCGGAAAACTCCACGATGATCCGCCGGCCGCCAAGCTCTTCGCCCTGTCCGTAAAGATCCACGCGCTTCAGGATATCGCCGATCACCTCGGCGGTGACCGCGGGCCGATCCAGGTGCACGTTCAGGTACGGCCCCTGGACCTCCAGCCGCTCCCCCCCGGCGGCCGGTCGATCCTCGAGCCGCCGGGAAATCCGGCCGGCGATTCGCTCGGCAATTTCCCTGGGAGATTTCTTCATGAGCGGGGCATAGGGAAACATGGGGAAAGCCAGATCGCCGAGATCGGCTCTCGGGGGATTTTCGATGATCACCGCACCGGCTTCCACGGGAGCTCCGGCCTCCTGCTGGACCGCTTCGCGGATGATCTCTCTCCATCTCTGTCTGTGTCTATTCATCTCCCGTCACTCCAACGCAGACCAGCATGTGGTCGAATGCCGGTCCATCTCTCCTGTAGGAGACCAGCTGCGGCGTGCAGGCCGTGCAGTCGCCGCTCCCGCCCATGTCCCCGGCCCGTTTCAGGCTGATCGAGCACCGCAGGCCCGCAATCGCAGCCTGGGAGCCGGAGTACCGCTCCGGCGGATCCAGCGGGATCCCGGCGGATTCCCGCCGGGGAGCCGGGTCGAGTTCGAATGCCCTCATGGTCGCAGATCATTCAATCAGAGCTCTCTGACATAGTCAATCCGCTTCGGTGATCTGCGGCGGGAAGCTTGACAAACACCGAAAACGGTTCATCATGGAGAGGAAGTCATCCATGAAAACCGTCAACATCACGGTGCTTGTCGAGGATACGGTCCATGCGGCCAGGATGCGCGCGGAGCACGGACTTTCACTGTATATCGAAGCCGACGGTTGCCGCATCCTCTTCGATACGGGCGCATCCGCCCTGTTCCTTGGAAACGCCAAGAATCTCGGACTTCATCTCAATGAGCTCGATGTCCTGGTGTTGAGCCACAACCACTACGATCACACCGGAGGAGTGGAGTTCCTGATCGATCTGTACTCCGACGTGCCGGCGATCTTCGCACATCCAAAAGCCTTCGGTCAGTCTTACGGGAAGAGTGGAGGCGGCGGAGCGCCGAAGGCGGATCTACCGCCGGGACAGATGATCGGGTTTCCCTATCCCCTGGGACTGACGGGTCTGCAGAAAAGGGGAGTCAGGCTCACGATGAACCGGGAGCCCCTGGAGATCCGCCCGGAGATCTGGCTCAGCGGGGAGGTGCCCCGCAACTGTCCTTTCGAGGAGGTGGACAAGGGCTACTATCTCGATCCGGATCTGAGGCAGCCGGACGATCTGGTCGACGATCAGGCGCTGATCCTCGAGACCGGGAAGGGCCTGGTGGTGATCACGGGCTGCTGCCACAGCGGGATCGTGAACACCCTCGACGCGGTCCGTTCCCTGTTTCCCGGCGTACCGCTGTGGGCCATCGTGGGGGGACTGCACCTGCTTCATGCGGACGCCCGGCGGATCGAGAAAAGCGTCGATTATCTGAAAAGCATGCAACCCGGGATGGTGATCGCCGGGCACTGTACGGGATTCGATGCGCTGTGCAGCCTGCGCGGCGCATTCGCAGAGCGCTTCCACCGGCTCTCGGTCGGAAGCCGTTTCTCCCTGCCGGAGCCCGGAGCTGATTCAGACAGGCGGTAATCCCAGGGCGGCGGCGGTTTTTTTGTTTTCGATGATATCTTTCAGGCTGATGCCGTCAAGGTGTTTTTCGATCACCTGGTGGAATTCCTTCCATACGGGAGCCAGCGCGCAGTCGTTCACCCGCGGGCAGGGGTTGGTCGTTCCGTCAGTGCAGGGAGCCGGGTTGATCGACTCTCCCACCGCGTCGAGAATCGCCCTGATGGTCAACTCGGAGGGCTTCCAATTGAGCACGAACCCTCCCTTGGGACCTCGCACCGATCGGATGAGGCCGGCCTTCTTCAGCTTGAAGAAGATCTGCTCCAGGAACTCCGGGGACAGGTCTTCCTCTTTGGAAATTTGGCTGATCGAGGTTGGGCGGTTGTTGTCCTGCAGTGCCAGGTTGAGCACGGCCCTCACGCCGTATCTTCCTTTTGTCGTCAATCTCATTTGCGT
>JAFGQJ010000216.1 GCA_016935715.1 Spirochaetales bacterium | reverse complement strand
GCCTGGAACTTCGGTCTAGAATCTGAAAGTTCCGCTTCCGCCTTTGACGATCAAATAGTAGAGAAACAGCTGCAGAAGGTCGGGGTGAAGAGCAGCGCCGAGGGAGCGCACCCTGTAATCGAAGCGGGCGATCAGCCGGATCACGGCCTGGAGCTCCTGCAGTGTGTAGCGGTGCGCTGCTTCCGCGTAGATCTTCTGCACCCGCTTGCCGGTGATCTTGGCCCGCGGGAACGCTTCCTCGTAGGAATATCGTTTCTCGACCAGCAGCTTCAGGCTCATCAGCCTTCGCACCTGGAACAGCAGACCGGCTAACAAGCCGACCGGATCGGCGTTCCCGCTCAGCAGCAGTTTGGACAGCACCTCCAGCGAAGCCTCCAGGTCTCTGGCTGATATCTTGTCGAAGAGGGTGAAGACGTTCTCATCCTTGCTGTGGTACAGGATATTCTCCACGTCCTCATAGCCGATCTCGCTGCCGTCCCCGAAAAAGATGATGAGCTTTTCGCAGGTTTCTCTCAGTTCCTTCGTGTTGTTTTCAACCATCTCGAGGAGAAACTCGGCTGCCTGGGGCTCGATCCGGACGTTTCGCTTCTTGAGGTAGTTGAGAATCCAACCCATCTTCTGGTTCTGGAACAACTCCCAGAAGATGACCTTGTTCTCCTTGGGCACCAGCTTTTCCAGGCGTTTGTCGATTCTGCCGATCTCCTCGGACAACATCACCAGGGTGCTCTCGGCAGCCGGGGCTGCGGCGTACTCGGCCAGCTGGTCCAGATCTTTCTTGTTGCTGAGCAGCTCCACGTTGCGCAGAAGCACCACCCTGTAGGGGGAAAACAGGGTTCCGTTGCGCAGGGTAACCAGGACTTCCGGCAGATCGCTGTCAAAGGAGTAAAAGCGGTGGATATCCGGCGCCTGCCCGATCCTCTTGGAGATCCCGGCTATCAGGCGCTCGACAAAGGCATCCTTTTGGCCCTCCTCCGGCCCCAGCAGGAGGTACAGAGCGTCGCTCTTACTCATAGTTGCGGATCAGGAACAGGAGCTTGCCCAGAATACGGACGTTTTGGGTATAGATGGGAGGGTAGGCGGGGTTCTCCGCCTTGAGCATGACCCGGTTTTTTTCCAGAAAAAACCGTTTCAGGGTGACTGCTTCGTCCACCAGAGCGACAACCACATCCCCGTTTTCCGCGCTGCTCTGATGACGAACCACGGTGATATCCCCGTCGAAGATACCTGCATCCTTCATGCTGTCGCCCTTGACGCGCAGAGCGAAGTATTTGCCGGTGCGCAGGTAACCCTGGGGCACGGCGAGATGGCCGTCCATGTTCTCTTCCGCAAACAGAGGTTTACCCGCGGCTACGGAGCCGAGTATCGGGATGGAACGGTACTGTTCTTCCTGGTACAGATCCCCGTCGCCGAGAACCTTGATCGCCCGGGATCGGTTGAGGTTGCACTCGATGGCCTGTTTTTTCTGCAGCGCCTTGAGGTGATCGTAGGCGCCTTTCACCGAAACCCTCAGATGCTCGGCAACGTCCCGGACCGTGGGGGGGTATTTGTAGGTCCGGATGTAGGTTTTGATATACTCCAGTACTTCCTTCTGGCGAACCGTAAGACCCTTCATCCTACTTCTTGATCTCTATCCCGTGTTTCTTGATCTTGTTGTGAAGATGCGATGGAGTGATGCCCAGGGCTCTGCTCGTTCGCGTGATGTTCCGCTCGTTTTCCTCGAGCTTCTTTACCAGGAACTCCCGTTCGAACTCGTCCTTGGCTTCGTTGAGTTTCATGCTCTCGAAACCCTTGAGCGCCTCACCCTTGTCCCAGTCGCTGCGGCTGGTAAGATAGCGTCTGACCGAATCGGCAGAGATCACTTTCTCCTCAGTCATAATGTTAATGCGCTCTATGAAATTTTTCAACTCTCTGATGTTCCCGGGCCAGGGATACGTGCCGAGCAGCCGCATCGATTGCTCGGAGAAGCTCTTCTCGGGACCCCCGGCGGATCGTTTAAACCTGCCCATGAAGTAGTCGATCAGGTCGGGCAGATCCTCGATCCTGTCTCGCAGCGGAGGAACGAAGATTGGAATCACGTTGATGCGGAAGTACAGATCCTCTCTGAAGCGTCCTGAGCGGATCTCTTCCCGGATGTTCCTGTTCGTGGCGGCGATCACCCGCACATCCACGTGGATGGACTTCTCGCCCCCTATACGCTCGAATTTCATCTCCTGTAGAACCCGGAGAACCTTGGCCTGGGTATTGAGAGACATATCGGCGATCTCATCGAGGAACAGGGTCCCGCCGTTCGCCAGCTCGAATTTCCCCTTGCGCTGGGCGTGGGCATCGGTAAAGGCACCTTTCTCGTGTCCGAACAGCTCGCTCTCGATCAGGGTCTCCGGAATGGAGGCGCAGTTCACCTCTACGAAGGGCGCCTGGGCGCGCCGGGAGCGGCGGTGGATCTCACGGGCGACCAGCTCTTTGCCGGTGCCGTTCTCTCCGAGAATGAGAATCCGGGCTTCACTGTCGGCGCTCTGCTCGATCAGCTCCCGCACCTTGCCCATCCCCTCTCCGGAACCGATCATCTCATCCTCGGACTGGATGCTCTGCTTCAAAGTACGGTTTTCCCTCTTGAGCGCCTCCATCTTGAGGGCGTTTTCGACCACGGTTATGGTTTTCTCCAGGGACAGCGGCTTTTCCAGGAAATCGAAAGCCCCGATCTTCACCGCCTGGACCGCCATGTTGATATTGGCATGGCCGGAAATGACAACCACCTCTACTTCGGGCCATCGTTCTCGAATCCGTTTGAGCACGTCTATTCCGCCCATGTTCGGAAGCCAGACATCCAGGACGACAAGATCCACGCCCCCCGTTTCCAGCACCTCCAGAGCTCGGAAACCATCTTCCACCGGAATGACCCGATGTCCCTCGTCAGCCAGGACATCCTGCAGAACCTCGCGGATTCCCTGTTCGTCGTCTACAACCAGTATCGTGCTCAAAAAAACTCCCGCCCGCTATCCCAAAGGCAGATCGAAGATGAAGGTCGTTCCCACGCCTTCCTCGGTCTCGAACCAGATGATTCCATCATGATCGAAAACAATCCGCTCGACAATAGCCAGACCCAGTCCAGCACCGTCTTTTTTGGAGGTGAAGTAGGGCTCGAAGACCCTGTCGCGGATATCCCCCGCTATCCCTTCGCCACTGTCCTTGATCCAGATCCGGCAGAAGCGGCGGTTTTCCTTGTGTACCACGGCGCTGCGGATCGAGACCTCTCCTCCCTCGGGCATGGCCTGTATCGCGTTGCGAATAAGGTTCGCCAGGACCTGCTTGACCTGGCCCGGATCCGCCAGGATCACGCTGTCTTCGCTGACATGGGCCGAATCGATCGTAACCCGGGCGGACAGATTCGTGTACATGGCCGCCACCTCCTCCACGATCTCGCGAAGGTGGACGGGCTGCAGCCGCGGCATGGGCAGACGGGCGAATTCCCGAAACTCCACCAGCAGGTTGTCGAGATTGTCCACCTCCCTGACGATCGAGGAAACCGACGCCTGGAGCACCTTATGGAACTCTTCCCCTCCCTTACCTGGATCGGTCGCGTATTTTTTCAGGATCCTCTGGGCGGACAGCTTGATGGGGGTGAGGGGATTCTTGATCTCATGGGCCAGACGCTGGGCGATCTCCTGCCAGGCTGAGATCTTTTCACTCTGCTTGAGCTTCTCCCTGGAGTGGGAGAGCTCTGAAACCATGCGATTGAAGGAGCCGACCAGATGGGACAATTCGTCGGCGGAACGGCTGAGGATGCGAAAGGAGAAGTCCCCCTCGGCGACCCTCCGCGTGGCCTCCTCCAGGTTGACGATCGGGCGGATGATCTCCTCGGTCAGCAGGAAGCTCACCAAAATCGAGAGCAGGAAGATGGGAAAGGAAAAGAAGAAATAAAAAACGATCAGCACCAGGCGAAACAGCCTCTTGTAGCGGTTCAGCTGGTTGAAGATCTCCAGGCTCTCGGTCAATCTTTGCGCGTCCCTGTCAAAATCTTCGGGCATCAGGCGTCCGACCACCACGGTGCAGCGGTTTCCGTCCAGCTCGTACACCGCCGCGTTCCTCAAAATGCTGGCGTCTTCCCGGTCCTCCTTGGGCAAATCCCCGGTCTGAGCATCGAAGGATCCCAGGCTGCGGAGGCGGCCCCGGGGCTCGCCCCGGAATAGCAGTTCCGAACCGTCGGGGGAGAAAATCTGGATGAACTGGACCGCCGAGTTCACGGTGCGCACGTTCTTCCACAATCTCTCCGGATTCCTGTCCAGGTCCGCGAGAATGGAGGACATCAACGGACTGGAATTGAATCCGCGAAGGTTTTCCACGACGCCCCTGTAGTATTCGAGGGAGATCGACAGCCCGCCGCGAAGCGCCTCGCCAAGGCGCGCTTCCAGCCAGAAGTTTATGGCTGAGTTCACGAAATTCACGCTCAGCAGGGCCTGGGGAATCGAAGAGAGCAGGGCGATAACCACGAAAAATATCATGAGCCTGGTCTTGAGCCGGGAGCCCGGCTTGTGGGTGGCCCGTTCCCGGATCAGGCGTACGATCTGGAATACGATCAATCCGAGCAGGATCAGGGGAAAGGCGATGGCCACCACGTAGATCACCACATTCGCCTGGGCGCCCACCCCCGCCAGGCTGACGAGAATTTGCTGGGAGAAAACCACGATCAGGGCAATGAGAACGATGAAGATCAGGATCAGGATGAGAAGACCGACGGAGGTTGTGCTGGATTGAAAGAGTCTCAAGGCTCGAGCTGCGCCTCCACCCAGGGAGTAGTAAAGGCGGTTTCGGAGGAAAACAGGGTTATGATGTTCAACGGAGCAATGATCTTCACGGGCATCATCCTCACCCGGGCGAGCAGATAGTACTCACCGCCGTCCGCCGCCTCGATCTCGCCGAGATCGATATCCGGAATGGAGAAAAAAGCGTCCAGAAACTCCGCCTCCCCCGCGTACTCTACCGGCTTGCCGCCGTCCCTCCGTATCTTATATCGGTTTTCAAAAAAATCAAAAGCTGCGGTCTGGTACACCCTTCGTTCGACCAGCAGCCTGTCACCGAGAAATGAAAAGATACCCCTGTTGCGTCGGTATAACCGAAAATGGAAGTTGATCTCCGCTCTCAAGCCCTCCCTCAGAGAGCTCAGCACCTCCTCAGCGTGGGAGCTCCGGTACTCCACGGAGCCGAATACTTTGCCTTCCCTCAGCATCGCCTCCAGACGAGCCTGCTGAGCGTCGGGATGCGCAGAAGGCAGGAGCAGCAGGATGAGGACGAGCAGGATCTTCGCGTTATTCCTCCTCGAATTTGTTCTCGAAAAGTCTGCAGATCGACTGAAGCGCCTGCTGCTCGTCACTGCCGTCGGCAATGATCTTGATCGAGCTGTTGTACGTGGCGGCCAGAGTGAGAATCCCCATGATGGATTTGCCGTTGATCTTCTCGCCGTCCTTCTCCAGATAGATATCCGAGGCGAATCGATTCGCCGTCTGTACGAGCAGGGAAGCGGGCCGGGCATGCATGCCCGCCCGGTTCTTGATGGTTACGGTTTGTTCGACCATGGTATTGCGGGATCTTTTGGTTCTTGTCAGGTCTCGCTCAAAAAAATCGCTTTGGCGCTTTCGGTCTCCAACCAGCGCATCACGTTCTTGGAAAACTCCTTCGCGGAGTAGTACCCCATCTTCTTCAAGCGCTCATTCATCGCGGCAGTCTCGATGATGACCGGGATATTCCGCCCCGGTTTTACCGGAATCACGTTATAGGGAACCTGCACGCCCAGGATTTCCATGAAATTCTCTTCCGCGCCGATCCGATCGTAATTCTTCTCGGGGTCCCAATCCTCCAGACGCACGGCCATCTGGATCTGCTTCTTGTCCCTGATGGCTCCGACTCCGAACAGGTGGGTGATGTTGATGATTCCCAGGCCCCGGATCTCCATGTGATGACTGGAGACGCCGGTGCCTTTTCCGATCAGGATGTTTCCCCCGACCCTGCGGATCTCGACCAGATCATCCGCCACCAGTCTGTGGTTGCGTTCGACCAGGGCCAGAGCCGTCTCGCTCTTGCCGACGCCGCTGTCGCCTATAATCAACACCCCGATTCCGAACACCTCCACCAGGACCCCGTGCACGCTCTGCTTCGGGGCGAAGATGTTGCTCAACACCCGCAGGATGCGGGTGGTGAACTCGGAGGAGGGCAGATCGGTCTGCAGGACCGCGCAGCCGGTCTGCTCGGCCAGATTGAGGAAATCTTTGGTCGGCTCCCCGGAGTGGGTAAAAACACAGCAGGGGATCTCGCAGGAGAACAGCTTTTCCAGCGTTTCGGTTTTTCCCTCCCCGGCCAGCTTGTCCAGATAGGCCATCTCACCGCGGCCGAAGATCTGGATGCGCTGGAAGGCGAAATTGTCGTAAAAACCGCTGAGCTCCAGGCCCGGCCTGTTGATCTCCGGGACCTTCAGCTCCCGAACCAACCCCGATCGTCCGGCGATGCATTTGAGGTCCAGCGCGTCTCTGTCCCTGAGATCCAGCTGCAGCAGATCCAGAACGGTTATCCGTTTCATGCTTCCGGTGCCGCCTCCGGGCTGCGAACCGTGTCCAGCCCCTTGTGCTCCTGGATCTTGTTCTTCTCTTTGAGCACTTTCAGCTCCAGCTTGTCGAAGAGCTTGTCGACTCCCTCATAAATATCGAAGTTCTTCACCCTCATGTGATTGGAGTTCCCCCAGCGAAAGTTGATGGTCGCCTCCAGGCTGTACTGGCTGCCCTCCTGGGAAACGAAGAGCAGCAGATCGATAATGTGCTCGGCCACAAAATCGAGCCGATGGAGTTTCCTGTCGATGTACTCTCGTATCTTGTCGGTAATCTCAACGTGAACGCCTTTGATGTCGATGTTCATGCGACCCTCCTATCTGTGGTGTGAACTCATGATATCGAGCTCTTTCCTGTATTTGGCAATCGTTCTCCGGGCGATCTTCACGCCCTTGCCCTCCAGGATCTCTCCGATTTTCTGGTCCGTGAGCCGTTTCTTGTCACCCTCCTCCTCTATGATTTCCAGAATCATCTGCTTGACACCCTCTTTCGAGAATCGGCCGCCGCCGGGGACACGATTCGTGAAAAAGTACTTTAGCTCAAATATACCCCACTCCGTCTGGACATACTTGCCATTGGTTACGCGGCTTACCGTTGCTTCGTGGACGCCGATTTCGGCGGCTATGTCCTTCAGGGAAAGGGGCACGAGGTACTTGGAGCCTTTTCTGAAGAAATCTCGCTGGAACTCGATGATAGCCTTGCACACCTTCAACAGCGTCTGGTTCCTCCGCCGAATGCTGTTGATGAACCAATGGGCTTCATGGACGCCGTTTTTCACGAACCGCTTGAGATCCTTCTGTTTGTATTGCTCCTCATGATCCTGGATGCTGGCATAGAAGGAGTTGATGCCCAGGACGGGGATGTCCTCATCGTTGAGCACGATGACCAGCTCCCCCTCGTGGACCTTTACCATCACATCCGGGATCACGTAACGGGGCTGTTCGGTGGAGAAATTTCTTCCCGGGAAAGGATCGAGCTCCCGGAGGAACTCCTTGACCTTCATCACCTCCTTCACGCTGATGTGCATGGCCCGGGCTATCTCCGCATACTTCTCCCTCTCCAGCGCCTCGAAGTGCTTCTCCACGATCTCCGCAGCCCGCGGCACAGCGTCGGGGCGCAGACTGATCTGCACGAGTATGGACTCCCGGTAATCCTCCGTACAGGTGCCGACCGGATCGAATCCCTGGATCAGTTCCTTGATCCGGTTCATCATCGCAAGCTTCTCATCAACCAGATTTGGTTCGGGGGTTTCGAGGGGATTGCCCTCCAGATCCAGAGACAGGAGAAGATTTTCCGGTTTTTCGATGTGGAATCCGTTCTCGTCGAGATTCCGGATCAGATATTCCCCGATCCGGAACTCCGCCGCACTGATAGGCTGAAGCCGCAGCTGCCAAAGCAGGTGCTCGTGCAGGGATTCGGGACGGGTGAGCACGCCCTCTATGAACTTCCTGTGGGCATCCTCCCGGCTGCTTCCACCCTGAACCTTGATGTACCCCGGATCGGAGGTGTTCTCGAAGTACTCCTGTTCCTCCGACGTGCGCCTGCCGGTATCGTCGAGCGACACGGGTGAGTTTTCCTCTACGATCTCCAGAGCCGGGTTCTTTTCCAGCTCCTGCTGGATCGTATCCCTCAACTCCAGCAACGGGAGGGCCATGATCTTTATCGCCTGGTACAACTGGGGGGTCATGCGCAGCTGCTGCTGCTGTTTCAATACAAGCTTCTGTGACTGAGCCATGGATATAGTTCCTGGAGCTACCTCGTCCCCCTCTTTCTTTGTTCTAACAACAAATTTGAATGATAAAGAGGGGAAATGTCAACGGTGGGTTTAGCAGAGAAAAATTCCCTACATGCGGAATTCTTCACCGAGATAGATTTTGCGGGCTATTTCGCTTTCCAGGAGCTCGTTCTTGGGCCCGGCCACCACGATTTCACCCAGGTTGATGATGTAGGAACGGTGAGTGATCTCCAGGGTATCCCTGACGTTGTGGTCGGTGATGAGTACGCCTATGCCTTTTTTGGACAGATCCACCGCGATGCGTTTGATTTCGTAGACCGCGATCGGATCGATTCCGGCGAACGGTTCATCGAGGAGAAGGAATTGGGGTTCGATGGCCAGAGAGCGTGCTATCTCCGTACGCCGGCGTTCTCCCCCGGACAATGTGTAGGCCTTCTGCTTGCGCAGGTGCCTGATCCCCAGCTCGGCCAACAGGGACTCCAGCTTCTCCCTCCTTTGGGCCAGGCGAAGGTCCCTGCGATTCTCCAGGATGGCCGTGATGTTCTGTTCCACCGTGAGTTTGCGAAAAACCGAAGGTTCCTGGGGAAGGTAGGAGATGCCCAGGCGCGCTCGCTTGTACATCGGCAAACCGGAGATGTTGTGGCCGTTCATGTAGATCTTTCCCCGGTTGGGCTGGATGAAACCGACGATCATGTAGAATATCGTGGTTTTCCCCGCTCCGTTCGGTCCCAGGAGCCCGACCAGCTCTCCCACCCCCATGGAAAAGCTGACATCCCTGACCGCCTCTTTCTTTCCGTACAGCTTCACCAGCCCTTCAACGGAAAGTTTCCCGTCGGCAGCCGGGCCGTCCGCGGCTCGATTTTTCTTCACCTAATCGGCTCCTTCATCCCGCCCCAGCTCCGACCGCACCTTGCCCCGGATGTCCCCCTCGAGACGGATCGTATCGGTTTGCAGGTCGATGTAGATCTTCAACGCCCGGTATTCGTCCCCCTTCCAGTTCACCACCGGCATGCCGGACAGCTCCAGCTTTTCTTCACTGCGCTGATATCGGGCGTACTCACAGCGGCAGACCAGATCTTCCTTGAGAATCCGGACTCCGATCTGAACAACGGTCTCATCGCTGTCCTCCCAATTCTCGAGAAACCCCCCCTTGACCACGACTTCGTTCTTCTCATCCAGCATGACCACATTGCCGCGAACCCTCACGACCTTCTCCTGGCGGTCGTAGAAGAGCCTGTTGCAGGTCACCTCGATTCCTTTCTGTTCATTGACGATCCTGACCCCGCCTTCACACTCCACGTAGCGAAAATCATCCCCGTACAGCTCCACCCTGTCGGCGCGGATGAGATTATCCTCGGTTTGGACCTCGGCGTTGCCGGTCAGCACGGTGCGTTCCTTCCCTTTGGCCAGCACCGTCTCCATCCTGTCCCCCTGAAATGTGAAGGTTTGAGCCCACAGGGAAGGGGCGAGCAGCAGGAGCACCATCGCGGTTTTCACTCCTCCTCGACCTCCTCTTCTTCCCTGATATAACTGCCCCGCACACGGGAGGAAAACTCCAGCTTCTTCCTGCGAAAATCGGCGGAGAAGCCCCACCCCTCGACGTACGAGCCATCATCCTTCTGCAGCCGAACGGTCTGCCCCTCCTCGGCCAGCAAACGACGCCCCTCTCTGGTCCAGGTAAGCTTGCCGGCCTGGAGTGAGGCCTGTTCCTCCGGAGAGTAGATCCGAATCGATCCGCTGACCGTGGCATCTTCGCTGTCCGTATTGAAAACAGCCCTGTCGGCTCGAGCTTCGGTACGCAGCCTTCCCTGGTCGTCATACTCGCGAAAAGTAACGCCCTGCAGAACGATTTCTTTTCTCTCGCTGTAGGTTTCAGCTCGCTCGGCTTCCAGCACGACCCATACCGTTCCTCCGGATACTACGGTATGGGTGAAATCGAACAGGATCGTTTCCGGGATCTGTCCGGGGATGCTTTCCGCCACACGGGCCTGCTCGTAATCAAGACTGCAGGAAACCAGCAGTGCAACGAGGCTCAACCAGAGGGGTTTAACTGCTTTCATTTCCCATACAGGCTGCGACAAAGGCGGAAAACAGAGGATGGGGTGCAATGGGTTTCGATTTGAACTCGGGATGGTACTGAACCCCGATCCCCCAGGGGTGGTCCGGCCATTCGCTGGCCTCCACCAGACTATTGTCGGGAGTAAAAGCACTGAAGATCAAACCCGCCTTTACCAGGTCTTCCCGAAACACGTTGGCCACTTCGTAACGATGCCGATGGCGCTCTGATATCTCGGTTC
Organism: Spirochaetales bacterium; assembly: GCA_016935715.1. Taxonomy (GTDB): domain Bacteria; phylum Spirochaetota; class Spirochaetia; order SZUA-6; family DRHE01; genus JAFGQJ01. The sequence goes on along the minus strand of JAFGQJ010000216.1, from coordinate 3,609 downwards.
TTCCGTAGATCTCGTGCAGCTTCGTTCCCGGCACCACCCTGGAGGGACTGGCACCCAGCCGCATCGTGCCCCCATAGGCTTTGACGTCGATCTGGTCCTCCAGGAGGCTGACAACCGCATGTTTGGACTCGGGAGAAAACTCGCTGCTGCTGGCGTCCTCCCAGCCGAGAACGCCGCGGGCATATTCGATCACCATGACCTGCATGCCCAGGCAAATCCCAAAACAGGGCAGCCGGTTCCTGCGGGCGTACCCCGCAGCCTGAATCATGCCTTCGATGCCCCGCTGTCCGAATCCTCCGGGAATCAGGATTCCATCCAACCCGGAGAGGATCTCCTCCAATCCGCCTTCTGCACCGTCGGAAAGCTGGTCCGAATCAACCTTCACCAGCTCGATCTGACAGTGGTTGTCGATGCCCCCGTGGTACAGCGCTTCATAGATCGACTTGTACGAATCCAGCAGCTCCGTGTACTTCCCGACCAACCCGATGCTCACCCTGCGCTCCGCCGCGTTGTAAGCCTCCACTACCCGCTGCCACTTGCTGAGGTCGCAGGAGGTGGCGGGGAATCCCAATTTGGCGAGAATGATCTCGTCCAATTTCTGCTCGGCGAAGATGAGGGGAATCTCATATACCGTGGAGTGGACGTCGTATGCGGAGATCACAGCCTCATCTTCGACGTTCGTGAACAGGGAGATCTTTCTTCTCAACTCCTCGGGAACAGGGACCGAAGCCCGGCACAGGAGGATATCCGGCTGGATACCGATTTGTCGCAGCGAAGCGACCGAATGCTGGGTGGGCTTCGTTTTCATCTCCCCATCCGACACGATGGGGATCAGGGTCAGGTGAACGAACAGCACCCGCTGTCTGCCCAGATCGTGGATGAACTGGCGGGCGGTTTCGAGAAAGGGGATCGATTCGATGTCCCCGACCGTGCCGCCTATCTCGATGATCGTCACATCCACCTCGGGCTGATCTCCCACTCTGAAGATCCGGGACTTGATTTCATCGGTGATATGGGGAATGACCTGCACGGTGCGGCCCAAAAACCTTCCTTCCCGCTCCCTGCGAATCACCTCCTGGTAGACCTGCCCCGTGGTCACCGAGTTGATCCGGCCCAGGGGGGCCGACGTAAAGCGGGAGTAGTTGCCCAGATCGAGATCCGTCTCCGCCCCGTCATCGGTGACGTAGACTTCTCCGTGCTGATACGGGCTCATGGTGCCCGGGTCTACGTTGATGTAGGGATCGATCTTGATCATCCTCACCTTGAGACCGCGGTTTTCCAGGAGACTGCCGATGGAGGAAGCGGCTACCCCCTTGCCGAGGCCCGAACAGACACCCCCGGTGACGAAGATATATTTGCCGCTCATGGGTGCAATTATTCACGCCCGGCCGCCGGATGTCAATTGAAAGTACCCGGGCGGAACGGCGCAAACGGAACGTCGCGCCCCTGGAATAGAGGGCGGAGCGCGCGCAGGTCCTCAGTTGCTATGGTGATGGGGGACCGTAAAGGGGGTGCCCGGGCGCCTGGAATCCTGCTTCAGGGAGGGTTCTCCCTCCGACTGGAAGAAGATAAGACCCTTGCAGGGGTCGTGCAGGGATGACAGGAAAGTGCACAGATCCGCCGCACTGAGCAGGTGTTCCTCCGCCAGGACCGGAGCTTTGAGCCTGACCGCCACGGCCAGCCCGTCACTCGGGCGCACCTCGATATCGAAGCGCCGCAGGCGGCGATGGTATTTGATGCGGGCGTTGTATCCGAACTCTCCGGACTGACCGTAGATCTCCAGGCAGTCCATGGTGAATCCATGACGATGGAAATAGCTGGCCAGGATGTCATGGGCCAGCGGGCGCGGGCTCTTGATCTCCTCCAGCTCGACGATGATCGAGCTGGCCTCGGAGGGACCTATCCACACGGGGAGGATTCTCTTGGCCTGCGCGTCGCTCAACACCGCAACAGGCATACGATCATGATCGAGAAAGAAACCTTTAATGTGAAGCTCAACCATTGCCATACCTCTTTTACTTGAAATATAGCCCGGTCTCGAGAAAACACTACCGATGGGGTGTATTTTTAGGCAAAAAGTTGGCGGAAGGCGGGCAACACCGCCGGCCGGAGCCGTTCGTCCGAACGCTGCCCGCTGGTGGCAGCCAGGCGGGATTCGGCGCTCGAATCGGCTAGAGCTTCGTATCGATCACCCTGGTTATCTCCGGGTACTCCCGAATCCTTTTCTTCGAGGCAAAGTTCACCAGGAATCCCAGGGCGATGCCGCCAACCCCGGCCAGGACCCGGGCGTTTTCTCCGGATCCTTTCCACAGCAGCCCGGTGAGATAGTAAAAGAGAAAAAATGCCAGGATGGGAACGATGAGCACGAGAAACCCGGCTTTGACGGCTTTGACCGGGGCAATGAAGTACTCGATCCGATCGCCGGTTTTGAGGACGAGTGATCGGGTGTTGCGAACCACGAACATGCGCTCCTTTCGCACCGCGAAGATCGAGTGTTCGCCGCCGCCGGAACGATCGGAATTCCCGGTATCCGCATCTGGGGATGCACAGCTCCTGCAGTGCAGCCCGTGGTCGCAGCCTCCACACTGATCTGCCGCTATCCAGACCAGATCTCCTTCAATCTTCCTGACGATTCCCTGCTCCGTCATGGTCTTCCACCTCGCAGGCCTCCCGCACGATCTCTATGCCCACGGCCTTCCCTTCCGCATCCGTTTCCACGACAACCCCCTGCAGTTCCAGGTCCCCCCAGGTCACGCGGGATTGCTCGTGGATCTGGGTCACGAATTTCCTGATTTCGATCTCCGCATCCAAACCTCCCACCGAATACCTGCTTCCGGTTCGGCCCGTACCCGCTATGACCGCCGTTCCCCCGGGGAGCACGCAGGCATCCGCCGTGAGAACCTTCGTGTGACTTCCCAGTACCGCCGTAACCTTACCCTCCAGGTGGTAGAACATGGTGTATTTCTCAGCAGTGGTGGAGGCATGAAAGTCCACGATGATGGTTCTTGTCTCTTCTGAGATCTTTTCCAGGATGTTTTGGATCATGAGAAAGGGGTTGTTCAAATGTACTCGATTGAAACCCGACTGACCGAGGAGATTGACCACGGCGACAGCCTGGTCGCCTGCCCGGAATATGTTCCATCCCCGTCCGGGATTCCCATAGGGATAGTTCGCCGCCCTGAGGACATACGATGCTTTCACGATGTGGGTGACCATATCCTTCTTGTAGTAGATGCATTCGCCGGAGGTGATCGCATCCACTCCAAGCTTGTGCAGGTAGATCGAGTGGTTCTTGCCGATCCCGAATCCTCCGGTGGCTCCATCCCCGCAGGCGATGATGAAATCGATGCTCTTCTCCTCTTTGATCTCCGCCAGTCTGGATTTTACGCAGAAGACCCCGGGAGAGCCGACAATTTCACCGATATAGAGGATTCTCAAAGGAATTCGATGACCTTTCCAGGGTGCGGGGAAACCGGGATCTCCGAACGTCGCCTTCTGTCCCGTTTCCGCTCCCGGGGCTTAAGATACTAAAGAAACCGCCGTTGTGGAAGTCTAAGGACCCGCGGTTTTGCGGATCCACTCCAGTCATGATTCCGGCGATTTTCATGT
>JAFGQJ010000215.1 GCA_016935715.1 Spirochaetales bacterium | reverse complement strand
ATGTACGTAATTGGAAGCACCAAAAACGCAACGGCCACCGCCGCAAGCGACATCGATCTGCTGGTTCATTTTCGGGGTACGGAAGCACAGAAGCGGGAGCTTCTTTCCTGGTTCGATGGCTGGAGTCTGAGCCTGGCGGAGATGAACTACATGCGAACCGGCATCCGCACCGACCGCCTGCTGGATATCCACATTGTTACCGACGATGACATCGAACGGAAATCCAGCTACGCAGTGAAGATCGGGGCGGTGACCGACGCGGCCCGTCCTCTCAACCTGCGACGATGAGCCTGTGTCTGTTCGTTTCAGACCTCCACGGCTCCACCCGCAGATTCGATACGCTGTTTTCCCTGATACGCTCCACGGCTCCGGTTCTGGTGTTTCTGGGCGGAGATCTCCTGCCCTTCGGCGGATTGCTTCCGCCGCGCCCGAACAAAGGAACAACACCCTTCATCGAGGGTTATCTCGCCAGGAGATTCCGCTCGCTTCGCAGCGCCATGGGCGAAAGGTACCCGCTGGTCCTCGTCATCCTGGGCAACGACGATCCCCGGCGCGAGGAAACGGCGCTTCGGGAAGGGGAGCGCTCCGGCTTGTGGCGATACCTGCATAACTCCAAAATCGATTTTGACGCCTACACCCTCTACGGCTACTCCTGCATCCCCCCCACCCCCTTTCTGCTCAAGGACTGGGAGCGCTACGACGTGTCCCGCTACGTTGACGTGGGAGCCACGGACCCTACCGACGGCTGGAGAAGCGTTCCCGTAAGCCGGGAGCAGATCATCGGCACCACGATCCAGCAGGAGCTGCAGCAGCTGGTCGGAGAGGATGATCTGCACTTGGCCGTGTTTCTGTTCCACGCCCCGCCGTACGGGAGCAATCTGGATCTCGCCGATCTGGACGGACAGATGGTCGACAGCGCGCCTCTGGATGTCCACGTCGGGAGCATCGCGGTGCGACGCTTCATCGAACAGCGCCGCCCGTTTCTCACCCTTCACGGACACGTGCACGAATCGGCGCGTTTGAGCGGAGATTGGAGGCAGCGCATCGGCAGGACCTGGTGTCTGAGCGCGGCCCATGACGGACCCGAGCTGGCGGCCGTTCGCTTCCCCCTCGAGGACCCCGCGGCTGCAGAGCGCCTGCTCCTTTGAGCAGCGGGAGGATCAGGGTCCGACCTGCGGCGCAGAAGCCGTCCTTCGACCGGCGCACCGACAACTCCGAACCAACGGCTCAACAAACTTATAAACATGAAAAACAGGAATGCTTATGTCTGAGAACTATGCGGTAATCGCGGCGGACGAGTGCAAGGGGTGCCGCCTCTGCGTCTCCGCCTGCCCACGAGCGTCAGGCATGGCAAGCGCAAAGGTTGGGCCCTGTACGGGGACAGGGAGAGCCGGGGAAACCTGATCACCTCGATCTTCATGAACACCGCCTCCATGGGAGCTCACAACGTCAAGCTCCAGGAGAAATACGCCCGGCTGGCCGGGGGGGGACCGCAGGCTGGCCGTGGTGGAGATGAACAACGGCCAGATGGCGGAGGACGTGGAGCTGGCGGTCAAAGGGGCGGCGGCGGTTGCCAGGTACAACTGGTACGGCGGGGCGGTGCCCACCGCCGCGGAGCTGGTCGAGCGTGTGCGGGAGGATCATCATGATTAAATACAAGAAGCCCGCAGCTTTCTACGATACCTTCGAACGCAAGAGCCCGGGGCAGAAAGTCACCCACTACTGCCCGGGATGCGCGCACGGCGCGGCACACAAGCTGCTGGCCGAGCTGATCAGCGAGCTGGGGATCCAGGACCGGACGATCCTCTGCTCCCCCGTGGGCTGCAGCGTTTTCGCCTACTACTACTTCGACACCGGCAACATCCAATGCGCCCACGGGCGGGCCCCGGCCGTGGCCACGGCCATCCGCCGCAGCCTGGAGGATGCCATCGTCATCTGCTACCAGGGAGACGGGGACCTGGCCGGAATCGGCACCGCCGAGATCATCCACGCGGCCAACCGGGGCGAGAACATCTCGGTGTTCTTCATCAACAATGCCATCTACGGGATGACCGGCGGCCAGATGGCCCCGACAACGATTCTCAAGCAGAAGACCGCCACCACCCCGCAGGGTCGAGCGCAGGGACGTGAAGGCTCTGTACGTTCCCGCCGCGGACATGGCCAAGGAACTCGGGTTCACCGCAGCGGCCAACATGATCGTCCTGGCGGTGTATATGCACGTATCCGGAGTGCTCAGTATCGAGACCCTGAAGCAGATCATTCCCCTGTCGATCAAGAGGAAGCAGTACGTCGACGTCAATCTCGAGGCAGTGGATATGCGGTCTGCAACGTCTGTCCGCTGTGACCGCAATCGGCCCGCAGACCGACAGGGGGCTGTAGAAACCCCGAATCCGTCTTGACTTTTCCTGTCTTTAAGCTTATTCTACTTAAAGATGAAGTCGGGAGAGTCGGCACAACACGGCCAGCTGCACGGGAACAAACCTGCCGGAGGCCTGGAACAGGGAGACATGCTGAACCGATACGGCGAGCTTCGAAAACAGCTCGCCCACATCGGCCCTGTCTGCAACGGTACCGTGATGTCCGTGTACCGCAAATGCGGAAAACCAAACTGCGGCTGCAAAGAAAGCGAGCAGATGCAGCACGGACCGTATCACATCTGGACGAGAAAGGAAAACGGAAAGACGGTCACCCGTTCCCTGTCGGAAAAACAGGCCCGGCTGTGTTCCCGGTACATCGAAAACTTCAAAAAGATGGAGAGCGTCATCGAAAAAATGAAGAAACTCACCATTCAGGTGATCGAGCGGCAAAAATAGCTCCGGTTCCGGGTCTAGAACGGCGAACATCCGTTTGCAGGGAGGTACGAATGAAAAAAAAGATAGGTCTGATCGTGAATCCCATCGCAGGCATGGGCGGCAGCGTCGGCCTGAAGGGTACCGATGGGGCCGCATATGAAAAGGCCTTGGCCCTGGGCGCCCGACCGGTAACTCCGGTGAGAACAAGAGAACTGCTCAACCATCTCAGGGACAAAGAACGAATTCGGCTGTTCGCGGCCGCAGGTCCGATGGGGGAAGAGCATACGCGTGATATCGACATCCACTGTACGGTCGTCGGCGATGTGGGGACGAAGAGTACGGCGGAAGACACCAAAAAAATCGCCAATGAGATGTTGAAGCAGGAGATCGAGCTGCTGATCTTTGTCGGCGGTGACGGCACGGCAAGGGATATCTATGACGCAATCGGTCTGAACAAACCCGTGGTTGCCGTACCTGCGGGGGTGAAGGTATTCAGTGCCGTATTTGCCCTGAATTGCAGGGCAGCAGCCAGGATGGTGGATGCATTCCTCGAAGGGGCACCTACGGTAGCGGAAGAAGTTCTGGATATCGATGAAGAAGCTTTCAGGGATAACGAGCTGGCGTCGAGGTTGTACGGTTATCTTCTCGTGCCTGCGGTCAGGGATTATCTGCAGCGTGGCAAGGAGCGTTCGAATATCAGCGTGTCCGCTTCGGAGGTCAAACAGCGGATAGCCTCCTACATCATCCGGCACATGGACAGGGACGCGTTACACCTTCTCGGTCCGGGAACCACCGTGAAAGCCATCACCGATGCGCTGGGGCTGACAAAGACGCTGTTGGGAGTGGATGCCGTGGCAAACGGCGAGCTGGTCGGCTCCGATATCAACGAAGAGGGCATCCTTTCCCTGATCGCGAAATACAAAGAGAGCACGATCATCGTTACCCCGATAGGAGGCAACGGGTTTGTATTCGGCCGCGGGAACAAGCAGTTCACCCCGGAAGTGATCAAGCGGGTCGGTACGGAGAACATCATTGTTGTAGGAACCCATGACAAGCTCAACGGGCTCCAGGCTTTGAGGGTCGATACGGGCGATGCGGCTTTGGATCAGGCACTGGCGGGATACAGGGAGGTAGTCGTGGGAGACAATGAGTTTTTGAAAATGGAGGTCCTCGGTTGAGTATTACTACTAATTTTATGCGGGAGGAAAGAGATGATTGCTTTTGGTCCGGTACCGTCTAGACGTTTGGGCCGCAGCTTGGGAATCAACAATATCCCGCCCAAAGTGTGCAGCTATTCCTGTGTGTACTGCCAGGTTGGCCGAACTCTGAATATGCAGACGGAACGCCAGGTCTTCTACAAGCCTGAGAGGATCCTGGAGGAAGTCAGCGCGAAAGTGAAGAGTGTACGGCAGGCGGGGGAAGCGATCGATTATCTTTCCTTCGTCCCCGATGGAGAACCCACCCTGGACGCAAATCTGGGACGCTGCCTCGAGATGTTGCAGCCCTTGAGCATCAAGACAGCGGTGATCACCAATGCGTCCCTCATCTGGCGCGAAGATGTCAGGGCGGAATTGATGAATGCTGATTGGGTTTCCCTCAAGGTCGACTCGGTCATCGAAAAAATCTGGCGAAAAACAAATCGGCCCCGAAGGGACCTTCGGCTGGATTCGATTCTCGACGGCATTCTCCAGTTCAGGAAGATCTACGGGGGGGAGCTGGTCACGGAAACGATGCTGGTGAAAAACGTGAACGACGGAGACCAGAACCTCGAAGAGGTTGCCCGCTTTCTGGCTCGGCTGAAGCCCGCCAGGGCTTATCTGTCCATACCGATCAGGCCGCCGGCGGAAAAGAGCGTGCATCCCCCGGAGGAGGAAGTCGTAAACCGTGCGTATCAGATCCTGAGCAGTCACGTGAAGCCGGTGGAATACCTGATCGGCTACGAAGGTGATGCCTTCGCCTCCTCGGGAAACGTGGAAGAAAATCTTCTGAGCACTACGGCCGTCCATCCCATGAGGGAGGAGGCCGTGAAAGAGTTGATACAAAAATCGGGTTCCGGCTGGAAGGTCGTGCAGGAGCTGATCAAACAGGGTCGTCTCATCGAAACCGAATACGAGGGACAGAGATTCTACGTGAGAAGGTTTGCAAAAAGGGGAGATGAAGCGCACGGATAGTTACGCCTCTATGCCCAATCCGGGCCGTACCGGCTTGGAGAAAGCCATCTTCAGAATGACTGCAGCGGCCCGGTGCAGACCGGTCTCCCCTCAGGAAATCTCCTCGAGGGCTTCCGCGCGCAGAGCATCCCACAGAGCGTGAATTGCTTCGAGGGCCGGCCCCTTTCCGTGCTCGATGACGGTCTTCCCGTTCATGAGCGCCTCGTTCACGTTTTGATCGAAGGGTATCGTACCGATTACCCGGGAACCCGCCTGCTCGGCCATGCGGCTGATCTTCCGAGCCTGCTCCGCGTTCAGGTCCGCCTTGTTGATGATCACCAGAGCGGGAACGCCGAAATGTGCCGACAGCTGGAGCACTCGTTCCATGTCGTGGACTCCCGAAATCGTGGGTTCGGTCACGATCAAAACCATATCCACGCCTGAAACCGAGGCGATCACGGGACAGCCGGTTCCCGGTGGACCGTCGGAGAGCATCCTGTCACAACCCTGCTCCTGCGCCAACTCCGACGCCCGCCTGCGCACCCGGGTGACCAATTTGCCGGAGTTCTCTTCGGCTATCCCCAGACGAGCATGAACCATGTGCCCGTACCGCGTCTCGGAGACGAACCACCTGCCGGTGATCCGCTGTTGGGAATCGACCGCATCAACGGGACACACATGCTCGCACAAACTGCAGCCTTCGCAGGCCAGTTCATCGATCCTGTAGGACCTGTCGGTCAGATCGTTCGCAGGACCGTCGTCGAGAATCGCCTCGAAATGGCAGTTTTCGGCGCACAGGCCGCAGCCGGTGCATGCCGCTTCATTGATACTGTACCTCTTCCCGCCGATGAAATCGTGCGCCTCATAGGTGGAAGGCGACAGCAGCAGATGCAGATCCGCCGCATCGACATCGTTGTCCGCGAGCACCTTGTTCTCGAACAGCCGGGCCAGAGAGGACACTACGGTGGTCTTGCCGGTTCCTCCTTTGCCGCTGATCACGGCAATCTCCCTGAAATTCACCGCCTTTTTCTGCCCTCGAGCTCCCGGTGCCCTGGGTGTGCTCTCGAGCTGATCCTCCGGAGGAACCGGGGGCAGCTCACTGCCGCACAGCCTGGTGATCTCGCCGAAAAGCGTGATCATGCTTTTCTCGAGCTCCGGAAAAACAACGGCGAGTATCTCCCCTCTGGAATAGGCCTCCGCGTACTCGCGCTTGAAAGGGATCCTGCCGATTATGGGCACCCCGACGCTTTCGGCGTATTTCCTGATGATCCGGTCTTCGCCGTCCGACCGGTTGACCACGATGCCCGTGGGAACTCCCATCTTGAGTGTCAGGCCGACGGCCAGTTTGAGGTCGTTCAACCCGAAGGGTGTCGGTTCGGTGATCAAGACAGCCGCATCGGACCCGTTCACCGCTTCCACCACCGGGCAGCTGGTACCGGGCGAAGCATCGATGATATTGACGGCTTGGGGGTCGATGTATTCCTTTACCCGACGTACCACCGCCGGAGCCAGGGCTTCACCAATGCTCAGAATACCGTGGACGAAGGGGAACGGCCGTTGCTGCTCACCCGCATCGTTCAGATCGATCTGCACCGTACCGATGGAATGAGCCTCTTCCCGCAGAGCCCCCTCCGGACAGACGTACGAGCACACGCCGCAGGAGTGGCACAGCTCATTGAAGATCAGCACCTTGCCGTTGATCACGGCGATCGCGTTGTAGGTGCACGCCTCACCGCATTTCCCGCATCCCGTGCACCGGTCCGGGATCAGCACCGGCTTCATGACATTCACGGGGATGTCCTCGCTGAACTTCGGGTTTACGAACAGGTGATCATTCGGCTCTTCGACATCGCAGTCCAACAGCCGGACCTTTTCCCCGCCTGCAGCGAGGCAGTACGCCAGGTTGACGGCCAAGGTCGTTTTCCCCGTTCCACCTTTACCGCTTGCCACTGCTATCTTCATTCCTTCAAACTCCTGTACGCTGATGTATCGCGCCGGCAGCTCCCGGGCGCCATCCGCCTTTCTGCGCCGTCTGTCGCCCCATAGCCGGAATGCAAACCGGTCCGATGGATGCATTATAATGAGAATATTCTCATTAGACAAGCCCCGTGCCCGATCGATGAGCGTCAGGCTCGAATTTGCCTATTCCTGACTATTTAACTAAATTATAACAGGACACAGAAACCGGAGAAAGGAGAAGGTTGGATGAACAGATCCCT
>JAFGQJ010000214.1 GCA_016935715.1 Spirochaetales bacterium | reverse complement strand
GGATCTCGACGTTCTCCGCCGGGCCCCGAAAAGGCTGCTGATGGCGGGTGTGGGCGACATGCTGGCCAAGTACGTCAGCATCTGCGAGTGGAGGATCTCCCATCTCATCAACGGCGAGTACTACTGCGATCGGATCGCATCGCTGGTCCGCCGGTCCGTTGGGAAGTGCCTCGAATCCGCCGAAGGTCTGCTGAACGGAGATGCCGATGCGGCGGCGAACGTCATGGAGGGATTGATTCTGGCCGGCATCGCGATGAGCCTGGCAGGCGTTTCCCGCCCCGCCTCGGGGATGGAACACTACTTTTCCCACATCTGGGATATCCGGGCCCTGGAGCGCCACGGCCGCCCCGATTACCACGGCATCCAGGTCGGCGTGGGTACGATGCTGAGCCTGCGGATCTATGCCTTCATCGGCGCTCTGGTTCCCGACAGGCGCAAGGCTCTCGAGTCGGTCGATCGCTTCGACTACCGGCAGTGGCAGGCGACCCTCCGCGGCTTTCTGGGATCGGGGGCGGAGGAGCTCATCCGCAGGGAGTCGGTCGAAGGGAAATACGACAAGGCGAAACACCGGAAGAGGCTGGAGGTCATCATCGAGAGGTGGCCGGAGATCAGGGAGATCATCGCCGAGGAGCTGCCGGACGTCACCGAGATCAGGAACTTCATGCTCTCTCTCGGCATGCCGGTCGAGCCCGCCGAGATCGGCATCGGCAGGGAGGAGGCGGCGCTCACCTTTCGAGTCACGAAGGACATCCGGGACAAGTACATCGCCAGCCGGCTGCTGTGGGATCTGGGCGTTCTGGAGGAGGCGGCGGAGAGGCTGTAAGGGGGGTGAGAGGGTCCCGGCGTGCCGGGTGCCGCAGCGGCTGCAGGATCGCAGCGCCGGCTCCCTGCCCGGCGTGCACCGGGGGCCTCAACCCAGGCTGACTACGATGCGCTGATGATGGGATTGCAGGATGGCCTGGGAGATCCTGACGGTGTGATAGCCGTTGAGCTCGTTGATCCGGGGTCTCACCCCCCTGTCCACGCATTCGGCGAAGTAGCGGTTTTCCGCCAGGTAGCTTTTCCCGTCGAACCTGTCGTCGAACCGTTCGATCGTTTCCCGCTCCATCTTCTTCGTCCGCAGACGCAGGACGTCGAAATCCCAGATGTCCCCCCCTTCCAGGGAAACCGAGCCGTCCATGCCCAGGACTCCCCTGGCGCTCCCCGGGAGGTACGACGCCCAGCTGGCGTGGATCAGCGCGGTTGCCCCGCTGGCCAGGGTCATAACGACGTTTGCGGTGTTGTCGAAATCCGGAAGATCCGCCCGGGTCCCCGACGTATTGGCGCGAACGTCCGCCACCTCTCCCGCCAGAGCGAGGAGCATGTCCAGATCATGGGCAAGTGATTCGATGGTCATCCCGCAGGCGTAGCGCGGATCGGTGCGCCAGCCGGGCCAGTACCGCTCTCCACCCAGACCGGCCCCGGCCCCCAGCCGGTAGCAGAAGAAGTTGAGGATCCTGCCGAGATCCCCGCGCCTGACGATCTCCTCGAGCCGCAGGAAAGCCGGGCGGAAGCGCATGTTGAAGCCGACGGCGAATATCCCCCGGGTTCTTTCCACGGCCTCGACGATGGCCTCTGCATCTTCGACCGTGACCGTCATCGGCTTCTCACAGAAGACCGCTTTGCCCGCCTCCAGCGCCCGGACGGCGTACTCCCGGTGCGTGGATGGCGGGGAGAGGATGTGGACCGCGTCGACCGCGGGAAGCAGCTCCTCCCAGCGCTCGTATGCCTGCGCCCCCGTTTCGGCAGCCAACGCTTCCGCCCTGCCGCGGTCCACGTCGTAGACGCCGGCGACGGCCATGCTGCCCGTAACGCGTATGGCCTCCACGTGAGAACGGGAGATGCCCCCGGCTCCGATGACGGCAGTCTTCAGCACGGCCTCACCCGGAGCCGCGCGCAATCACTCATGCCCGGCTTCGTCCCTGTAGTAGGCGCTCAGGCTCTTCGCGAACCTCCCGGCCGACTGGATCTTCTCCGAGTCGATCCCCGTCCGGATGCCGAGCCGATGGAGCATATCGACGAGCGTCTCGGTGGCGATGTTCCCCTTGGCTCCCGGAGCGTACGGGCATCCGCCCAACCCTCCGGCGGCCGAATCGATGATATCGATCCCGGCCTCCAGCGATGCCAAGACATTGGCGAACTCTATTCCATCCGCCCGGTGGAAGTGGGCCGCCAGGGCCGCATCCTTCAGGTTTCCCTTCACCAGCGATCCCACCTCGAAGGCGCTGCGGGGATGAGCCATGCCGGTGGTGTCGCCGAGGGATATTTCGTAGGAGCCGAAATGCTCGAGAGCCAGGGCGATCTCCAGAACCCTGTGCGGATCGACCGCACCCTCCATCGGGCATCCGTAGGCGGTGCCGATGTACGAGCGGACCTTCACTCCGGCGGATCGCGCCCGGCTGATCACGTTTTCCAGCTCTTTCAACGAGGCCTCCACGCTCATGTTGAGATTCTTCCTGTTGTGGCTCTGGCTGGCGCTCATGATCGTCACCACGTGATCGAGACCGCAGGCGATCGCACGCTCCAGCCCTCTCATGTTCGGGATGAGGGCGTTGTACAGCACGCCCGGCTTTTTCTCGATGCCGGCGAGCACCTTTTCGGCGTCCGCCATCTGGGGCACCCACTTCGGGTGCACGAAGCTGGTCACCTCAACCCGCGTGCAGCCCGCATCCGTCAGCATATCGGTCAGAGCGATCTTGTCATCCGTGGAAATGAGCTCCGGCTCGTTCTGCAGCCCGTCCCGCGGGCCCACCTCGAATATCGAAACCTTGCGGACCGGCAGCTCATACCTTTTGTATTTTCCCGACATGCCCTTCACTCCTCGATATGTTCAGGCCGGGCACGCTCCAGCGCGCGATCCAACTGGGATCTGGCCTTCTGCAGCTTCTCGTACGGATCCTGTCCCTCCCGGGTGATGACCTCCATGCCGATCGTGACCGGCTCCGAACGGCCGCTCATGAACCCTGATGAGAAGAGCCGTGAAATGAAGCCCGTCAGATCCTCCTCATCGAGCTCCCCGCCCGGATAGCCGAACTCGGGATGCTTGTCGCCGAACAGCGGATGCTCCCGGTCGCGGATCACGCAGTTAGCCAGGTGGAGATGCCGGCACCACGGCGCCAGGGACTCCAGCACCGAGACCGGCTCCAGGCCCATCTGGAGGATGTGGCTCAGGTCCATGGTCAGACCGAAGTTCCCGCAGTGCCGGGTTATCTCCCGGGCCAGCGCCGAGCAGCGATCCGGCGGTCCGATCAGCAGCCACGGCTCTCCCTCGTTGTTGAAGGACTCCAGGCAGATGTCGACCCGCTGCCCGGGCGGCTGTCCGCGGGCATGGCCGCACAGCTCGATGAGCGAGTCGGCGAGCCTGGCCATCGCCTCTTCACGCCCGGCCTCTCCGCCTCGTTCCGGTCCGCTGACCAGCATCACCGAATCCGAGCCGTACAGCCTTGCTTCGTCGATCCAGCCGCGAGCGCGCTTCACCGCCTCCCTGCGCCTGTTTGCATCCGGGTCGCCGAGATCGAGCTTTTCCCGCTTCAGGGCCAGAGCCGGAAGGAAGATCGAAGAAACACCGGTCGAGCGGAGCACCCTTTGTACGAGCCCCTTATCCTCCCCCTCGTAGAAGAACTCGACGGTGTGGAAACCCAGCCTGGCGCAGGCCTCCACGGCCCGGGCGGTCTCGGATCCGTCGGCGACGCTCCCGGGGAAGAAGCCGGTGATGACGGCGCTCAGCCGTATTTCAGGTGATTGCATAGGTCGTACCAGGGTTGCCCGGATGATCTCGGTTCCGGCGGAACAGCGACGGTTTCATTGCCGGCTCGATCAGTCGGAGTGCCGGGCGCCGCAGGCCAGGGCCGTGGATACCACTTCATCGTCGTTGAGCGGCCGGTGAAGCGCGATCCCCCGGCGCTGGCATTCGGTGAGGATGGTCTGGAGCTGCTCGGCGGAGGCCGTGAGACCGTATTCCACCAGCTTCTTCTCCACCGCTCCCGCGTCGCTCCATTTCCCCACGACTACGCGCGGGGCCCTTCCGACGACCTCCGGTTCGAAGGCGAATCCGAACACGCGCTGACCGGCCTCCTCGAGTTTCCTGACCCCTCCCCATTTTTCGACGCTGAACGCCCCGTCACCGACGATCGGCTTGAAATAGCCGCATTTGATTCCCGTGATCTCTTCCACCAGCCGGCTCAGCCAGGGCAGCATTTCCAGCCGCACTCCGGTGTCCACTCCGTAGAGTACCTCGAGAGCCATGACCACTTCATCCAGGGGAGCATTGCCGGCGCGATAGCCGACGCCGTTCACGCAGACGTTGAGTCCGACCGCCCCCGCGTCATAAGCGGCCAGCACATTGGCGGTGGACATGCCGAAATCGTTGTGGCAGTGGACATCCACATCCAGTCCGCTCCATTCGCGTATCCTGGCGACCAGGAAAGCAACGGCCGGAGGCCGCATGACGCCGAAGCTGTCGACCATCGTGACGGCGGAAGCACCGGCGCGTTCGGCGGCGATCACGGCCTCACGGATCTGGTCCAGAGGCGTGCGGGAGCACTCGGGCATGAACAGGTTTACCGTGCATCCGGCTTTCCGCGCCGCCTCGACCTGTCCGATCGCCGATTCGAGAAGCTCGGCTCTCGAGCGGTTGAAGACGTGCTTCTGATGGTGATCCGCTATCCAGTACCACACCATGATGTGGCGCACACCCAGATCGAGCGCCTTTTCCACGCGGCCCGGATGCCAGTTCACGTACAGGTCGAGGGGAAGGCGCCGCCTCATGATCGCCCGCACCGCTTCCCGCCAGCCCGGAACGGTGAGGAAGAGCTCGGTTCGCCGTATTCCGGTGAGGCACAGCGCTTCGGCGATCCGCACCTTGTCGTCGACGGTCATGGCGGCGTCCGCGCATTCCTCGCCGTCGCGCATGGTGATGTCGTGCAGCTCCACCCGGTGGGGCTCGACGGCCAATGAATCGTCGAAATTGTGGGGACTGCAGAACCAGTGCTCCCCGTGCCATGGGCTGCTTTTGTCTCTCCCGGGCATCGCTTTTCCCCCTGTCCGCTGGTTTTGAGAATCCCGCCGTGCCGAATCCTCACCACGATAGAAAAAAATCAGGCCGGCGGCAAGATGGACCGGCTGCGCCTCATGACGCAGCCGGTCTATTCTCCGGTTGAATCTCCGGTTGGATCTCTATTTGATCGATGCCAGGAACTTGTTGGCGCGGTCGATGATCTCCTTGGCAGCCTCCGCCGGGGTGACCTCGCCGGCTGCCACCCGTTGATTCATCTGCTGGATCTCCGCGTCGAACGCCCAGATTCCTGCCGGTTTCGGCTTGGTCGGCGGTACGTCGCCGCTGGAGATCAGGTTGATGTAGTCGAATTCCTGGGCAGCCACCTTGTCGAGCTTGGGCTTCAGCATCTCCTGGACCGTGAAGCTACCGGGAACGCCGATTTCCGCTTCATATACGGTCTGCGCGTACTCGTCATTGATGAAGTAGTTGATGTACTTCGCCGCCTCGTCCTTGTATTTGCTGTTCGCGGCGATCGCCAGCGCAGAGGTGATCAGACACTCCGCGGGATTGGAGCGGCCCTCGATCATGGGCAGACGCCTGAACTCCACCCGATCGCTCGGATTCGCCATGTACTTCTGCTCGAGCTTGGCCTGATTGGCGTTCGTCGGTCTGATGAGCATCCTGCGGCGGTTGAAGGCATTGTCCCCGCGCGCTTTGGAGCTGTCCTCCATGGTGAAGGCCAGGGGCGGCGCGATGTGCCTCTGGCGGTAATCCTCGAGAAGCCCGTACCACCCTTCCAGGACCTTTTCGGGTACGGCGTATTTCCCGGAAGCGTCGAGCCACTCCACCTCGTTCTGACGGATCCATGTCCAGAAATAGTTCTCACACGTGGCCCAGTCCCCGAAAGCGTAGGCGCCGCCGGGAAGCTTTGGCGCCACGTTCTTTTCAAGATACGATCCGAATTCGTTCCAGGTGAACGAAGCATCGAACGGAGGGATGTCTATCCCCATCTCCTCGGCCCAGCTCATGTTGATGATCATGGCCGGGCCCGTGATGCCGATCGTGACGGCCACCAGGTCGTTGTCGATCCTTCCCGAATCGACCATCGTCATGTTCCAGTTCTCCAGGGCGATGGTGCCGTTTTTGACGTACGGCTCGAGGGAAATGGTGGCCCCCTTCGAATGGAACTCGGCCAGCTGGTTGTTCGTGTACTGATGGACGTCGGGAAGGTTCCTGGCGGCGACCAGCGTGGCCATCTTGCTCCAGTAGTCCGCCCAACCCTGGTACTCCGGGACGATGGTGATGTTCGGGTTGCGGGTCTCGTACTCTTCGATGATCTTCAGATACTTCTCGTTTCGACCGGTAGCTCCCCACCAGGCAACCCGGAGCGTAACTTTGCCCGTCTTCTGAGCCTCGCCGGCGCCTCCCGCGATCGCGGCGGCGCCGATCATCGTGAACAGCACTGCCGCGACAACGACGCACTTCACAGTTCGATTCATCTCTTCTCCTCCTTGAAGAATTTTTTTCCGGAATGACTCCGGCTTGATCTCGATTCATGCACCATTCTCATCCCCTGCGCTACTCATGCTTTCAATCCCGAAGTGGAGATCCCCTCTATCAGCAGCTTCTGGGACAGCATGAACAGGACCATGATCGGCAGTATCGACAGGGTCGACATGGCCATCATCTGTCCGTATGCCGGCAGGGCATCCGGATCCACGTACCGTTTCAGGGCCAGGGAAACGGTGTGCAGGTACGGATTGGTCAGGTAGATGAGCTGGGGGAAAAAATCGTTCCAGGTCCAGAGGAACGTGAATATGGTGGTGGTCACCAGAGCGGGCTGGCACAGGGGCAGGATGATGCGGGAGAAGATGTCCCAACTGGTGCACCCGTCGACCCTGGCCGCCTGGTCGAGCTCACGCGGAATTCCCCGCATGAACTGGACGTTCAGAAAGATGAAGAACGCGTCGGTAGCAAGAAATTTCGGCAGCACGAGGGGTATGAACGAGTTGGCAACCCCCAGCTTGAAGAAGAAGATGTACTGGGTGATCATCACCGCGTGGGGCGGCAGCATGATCGTGGAAAACATGATGGCGAACAGCACCCCCCGCAGCCTGAAGTTCATCCGGGCGAAGGCGTATGCCGCCAGCGTGCAGGAGAAAAGATTTCCCGCTATGGCCAGAACGACGATGATGAAGGAGTTCCGGAAATACAGGCCGTAGGTGATCCCCGTTCCCATCCAACCCTCGATGTAGTTCTCCAGAGTCACGCTTCTCGGGATCAGGCCCATGTACCGGAAGATTTCGGTTTCCGGCTTGAACGAGCTGGATATCATCCAGAGCAGCGGTTCCAGCACCACCACCGAGATCAGGGCTATCAGGATGAAGCGGAATACTCTCGCCGTGATCCTCCTGTACGCTGCTGCCGTCGCCGTCATCATGAGTCGATCCTCTAGTTATAGTGGACCCATTTCCTGGATATCCTGAAAGCGAGGAAGGTGAAGACCGCCATCATCGCGAGCATCACCCATGACAGGGCCGATGCGTAACCCATCCTGAACTTCACGAATCCTTCGGAGTAGATGTGCAGGGTGTAGAACAGGAGACTGTCCAGAGTCCCTCCGATGATGCCGCCGCCGACCGCGCCGCCGCTGACGATGAACGCCTCCGTGAAGATCTTGAAGGCGCTGATTATCTGCATGACGAAATTGAAGAGTATGATCGGGCTCAGGATGGGCAGAGTCACCAGCCACGTTTTCTGCAGACGAGAGGCTCCCGCGATGTCGGCCGACTCCAGCAGCTCCTGGGGGATCTGCTTGAGACCGGCCAGGAAGATGATCATGGGAGAACCGAACTGCCACACCCGCAGGACGATGATCGTCGACAGGGCGTACTTCGGGTCGCCGATCCAGCTCAGGTCCCGAGCCCATTCGAAACCCAGCCTGAGGAGAGTGAGGTTGAGCAGCCCCTCGGTGCCGAATATCTGCCGCCAGAGTATTCCCACGGCCACGCTCGTGCCGAGCAGGGAAGGTATGTAGAACAGGGTCCTGAAGACGAACAGCCCCGGAATCCCCCGGTTGAGGGTGAACGCCAGCAGGAGGGATACGAGCAGCTGCAGCGGCACGGCGATCAGGACGTAGCGTATGGTCACGCTCACCGCCGCGGGGTAGTGCCAGTCGATCGTGAACATGTAGCGGAAATTCTCGAATCCGACGAAGCCGGGGGCATCGAAGAGGTTGTAGTCCGTAAAGGACAGGAACAGCGAGGCTCCCATGGGGATGAGGCTCAAGCCGAGGAAGCCCACGATCCACGGCAGCAGATACAGGTATGCCGTTACGTGATCCTTCGTGCCGACGATGCCGGATCCCGCACGGCTGCGCCTGCGGACTTCGCGTCTGTGATCTGGATCTCTCGGCACCATGAATCTCCGTGTCGAATGCTTTTCGCCAGGAAAGATGTTGGCACAATAACATATCAATGTTATAATGTCAATATATCAAAAGGCATTTCTTATGCCGCCGAGCATGGGGGTTCACTTGAAAACCGAAGAAGTCCGCGCGTCGATGGATCTCGGGGGGGATTGGCTCTACCGGCTGGACCCGGAGTCAAAAGGGGAAAAGGAGCGATATTACGATGTCGACTGTGACAGGTCGACCTGGCAGGTCATGTCGGTGCCGAACAACTGGTATCTCACCGAAGTCGGCGACTACGACGGCGTGGTCTGGTTCCAGCGGAACTTCGAGTTGCCGGAGGGCTTCGCCGGCCGGTGCGTTTCCCTTCGCTTTCGGGCCGTGGACTACATCGCCGCGGTGTGGCTGAACGGTCTGTATCTCGGATCCCACGAAGGATACTTCGACCCCTTCGAATTCGACGTGACCGGGGTTTTGCGCCCCGGGTCGAACTGCCTCGTGGTAAAGGTGGACTCGCCGCGGGATCCCACCGAGTACGTGCTGGTCGACGATCCGCACAATCTCAGCACCCCTCTGTCGACCCCCTACAAGCGTCACTGGGCAAAGGACCTGTCCATCGTGAAGGGCCACCTGATCGATGCCATGCACCGGCCGGGGGCGATGACCAGTTTCCGGCAGGACGGCAACACGGGGGGGATCTGGCAGACGGTGGAACTGATCGGCCGCGGGCCCGTGCAGAT
Source organism: Spirochaetales bacterium (assembly GCA_016935715.1). Lineage (GTDB taxonomy): Bacteria > Spirochaetota > Spirochaetia > SZUA-6 > DRHE01 > JAFGQJ01. The sequence goes on along the minus strand of JAFGQJ010000214.1, from coordinate 3,695 downwards.
ATCCTATGCGAAGATCTACTGCAGGATCGTGGAGCGGGATTTCGTTCCCGACGGCACCGCCCTGGTCACGGTGGACCTGGAATTGAACAACACCACGGGCAGACTCGCCACGGTCAAAGCCGGGATGAGCGTGGCAGCCGAGAATTTCCAGTGGGACCGGGTCATCCACCGCGAACGCGTGGTGGAGCTGCAGCCCGGGTCGAACATCGTGAAGCTGGTCGTGACCATACCGGATGCGCGGCTCTGGTGGACCTGGGACCACGGAGAGCCGGCGTTGTACCGGGCGGATTTCCGCGTGGAGCGGGAGGGGCAGGGGGAGGCCGACGACGGCACCATGGAGATTTTCGGCGTCAAGCAGGTGCGGCACGACGACGCCACCGGGCACTGGTATCTCAACGGGAAAAGAATATTCCTGAGGGGGATGCGCTACTTCTCGAGCATGTACATGAGCGAGATCACCGAGCAGCGACTCGGCAGAGACCTCGAGGAGATGCTCGCCATGAATATCAACTCCATCCGCATCGGCAGCCACGTGGAGCTGGAGGCGTTCTACCGCCTGTGTGACCGGATGGGTTTCCTGGTCTGGCAGAACTTTCCCCTGCACTACTGTTACAGCGACAGCGACGAGCTCATCGAACGGGCCGCACCAATGATGCGGGAGATGGTGCGGATGCTGCACAATCACGCCTCGATCGGGATGTGGAGCGTGTTCAAAGAGCCGCAGATCTACGGGCTTTCGAATATGCCGAACAACTACGGCAGGCTGTGCGAAGCGCTCTACGAAACGGGAAAGACGGTCGACCCGCTGCGCTGGATGCACAAGGGGGACTATCAGGAGGGGGTTCAGAACCTGATGACCGGCTGCTGCCAGCCTGGAGACCTGGACATGAAGCGCATCCGCATCGAACCGAACATCGTCGAGTTCGGCTCCCATGCACTGCCTCCTTTCGAGAGCCTCAGGAAGATCATACCGGAAAAGGATCTGTGGCCGCCGAACTGGGATGTCTGGGAATACTGGGGGTTCTTCTACGATCTGCAGGTCAGATACACGAAGCTCGATCTGAGCGTCGGCTCCCTGGAGGAGCTGATCGAGCAATCTCAGGCCATAGAGGCCAGGACCATCAAGGAGCAGATCGAGTTCCTCCGGCAGAGGAAGTACGCCCCCGTCGGTTCGATGTACCTGTACTACTGGAGTGACCCCGCTCCTGTGATCGGCTCGGGGATCGTCGACTATTTCGGCAGGAAGCTGCCCGCCTACGACAGCATGAAAAATGTGTACACTCCCGTGCTGGTCAGCCTCGAGTGGAACAGGGACCCCTACGTGCTCGGGTACACGAAGATCTGGAAGCCGGGGGACCTGTTCATCGGAAAGGTGTGGGTGACCAACGACCATCACCGGGTGCTGGCCGCGAATCTCTCGTGGCGGCTTTCCGGGAACGGGGAGGCGAAGCCGGTCCTCAAGCGGCAGATGGACTTGACGCTCCCGGAGGACAGCGCGAAGATCGTGGACACGGTGTTGTGGAGCATCCCCCTAGACGTCTCCGGGGAGCACCGGGTCACCATGAGCCTCACCGGTGCCGATGGAGGCGTTCTATCGGAGAATTATTTCGATTTTACGGTCGGCTGATTCGCACCACCGACGAGTTCAAGGAGAGGAGTGCAGCATGATTTCCAAAAGCACCACGATCAGGCGGGTCATCATGATCCGCATCAATCCCGACGAAGATATCCTGTTGTCCATCAGGAAGGCCGTGAAAGACAACGATATCGGGAACGCGGTCATCCTGGCAGGATTCGGCAGCGTGCGGAGCTCCCACTTTCACGTGGTCACCAGCCCGGAGCTGCCGCCCGCCGAGGCCTACCCCGAGAGCGATCAGCCCCTGGATGTGATCGGGATTCAGGGGCTGGTCATCGACGGCCGGGTTCACGCGCACATCACGTTCTCCGACGAGCGCAACGGATTCGGTGGTCATCTCGAGGAGGGCTGCCGCGCCCTTACCTTCACGGTGGTCGCGGTCGGTGAAATGTCCGACATCGATGTGGCACAGTGGGACGCGGTGAACAAGAAGTTCTGAGCAGCTGCCGCGATCCGGTTGTTATAGAGAAAACCCGCCGTCGACAACCACTATCTGTCCGGTAACGAAATCCGCGCTGGTGATGAGGGCCACGATCATCCGGGCGACATCTTCCGCCTCGGCAATACGCTGGAGCGGCGTGCCCGCCGACTGGGTTTGAATGTGTTTCTCGCGACCGGCTACCCAGCGCGTATTGACGATCCCGGGCGCAACGGCGTTGACCGTGGCCTCCGGAGCCAGGACCCGGGCGAAGGCCCTCGTAAGGCTGGAGACGGCGGCCTTCGAGACCGCATAGGCAATACAACTGCCGCGGCCCATTTCCCCGGCGATGGAAGAGACGTTCACCACGCGTCCTCCGTTCTTCCTCAGCTCCGCGGCGCATGCGCGGGTTACGAAGAAATTTCCCTTCACATTCACGCCCATGATGTCGTCCCAGTACGACTCGCTCATGCCTTCCAGGTCGTCCATGTCCACGTAGTGGGTGACCCCGGCGTTGTTGACCAGAAAATCGATGCGGCCCAGCTGATCCTTCACCGTGCTCACCATTTTCCTGACCTGATCGTCCCTGGAGACATCCGCCCTGTACAACAGGCTGCGGACCCCGATTCGGGACAGCTCGCTCTCCAGCGCCCTGGCATCGGCGTCGGAATGCGCAAAGTTGACGGCGATATTCACGCCCAGCTCGGCCAGCATGATCGAGGTGGCGCGGCCGATACCGGTTGCCGCTCCGGTGATGAGTGCGGTTTTCCCTTTGATTTCCTTCATCCGCTGCTCCTCCCTCAGAGGCTGCGGCTCCCCCTATGAGCTCTGCAGCCAGCTTTTCGTCGATGCGCTTATGTGCTCGCGCATCTGCCGCTCGGCCCTGTCCGGATCTCCCGACAGGATCGACTGTACAAGGCTCCGGTGCAGGTCTTCGGGAAGCTCGATGTGAGCCAGGATGACCTGTTCCCGGGTCTTCTGCAGCAGACGGAACAGATTGATGTGAGCGAGTGCTTTGTGCAGCGATTTGCTTTCGGTGAAACGAGCCATGCTCAGGTGAAACTCGTGGTCCAGCTCCCAGAAGCCGTCGGGAATGGGTTCCTTGGCCACCAGCACGTCCAGCTGCTCGGCCATGCGTGTCAGCTGCTGGGCCTGGTCGACCTGTATCTGCCCGGCCAGGATGCGGACCACCTGGCATTCAACCGCCTCGCGAAGCATGTACCTGTCGCGCACAGTCTCCCGATCCAGCGTGATCACCCGGGAACCCCAGCGTGAGAAGGTTTCGATCAACCCCTCGTTCTCCAGGCGGTGAAAGGCGTGGATTACGGGGATCGTGCTCACGCCGGTCATCTCCGCCATGCCCCGAATGGTCAGGCGGGAGCCGGGTGCAAGGGTGTTGTCGACGATTCTGTTGCGGATGATCTCATACGCCTGCTGGTTGGCCGACACGTCCGTCTTTTTCGACCGTTTCACTTCCTCATGCTCCATTCATCTTTGCTACTCGCAACAATACACGAGCTTCGGGTTTTTGTCACGAAATAGCGGTATCGTTCTTGACACAGCGCTATATTCGCGTTATAACACATTTATATCATTTTATCAAGGAGGAGATTGGAATGATTGCGAAAAAAGGACTGACGG